>CADBNS010000044.1 GCA_902796065.1 Ruminococcus flavefaciens | reverse complement strand
TGCTCCCGGCGGTATCGCTGTTATCCGTATCTCCGGCGAGAATGCCCTGTCTGTGGCGGAGGCTGTGTTTACTCCGGCTGGCGGTAAGGCTGTGAAGGATATGCAGGGGTATACCTGCGCTTACGGTATCGCTCACGACGACGGAGAACGTATCGATGACTGCATTCTTACGGTGTTCCGCGCTCCGCACAGCTATACAGGTGAGGATACCGCGGAGATCTCGTGTCACGGCGGTATCTACGTATCAAGGAAGATTCTCCGCGCTGCCCTGAGCCACGGTGCTGTGACTGCTGATGCCGGTGAGTTCACTAAACGCGCTTTCCTCAACGGCAAGCTGGACCTCACTCAGGCGGAGGCTGTTATGGATATTATCTCCGCAAAGGGCGAGCTGGAACTGAAAATGGCTGGGCAGCTCCGCGAGGGTGCGGCGTTCAGAAAGGCGAGAAGCTGCTCTGACCGCTTTATGAAGATGCTCGGCGATCTTGCTGCGTGGGCTGACTACCCCGATGAGGATATTCCGGCGGTCGAGCCCGCTGCCCTTTGTGAGGAGCTGCGGCAGGTCAGGGGAGAGCTGTTCTCTCTGGTGGAGCGCTACGACAGCGGACGCATAGTCCGCGACGGTGTGCCGACTGCTATCGTGGGTCGTCCGAATGTGGGCAAATCCACGCTGTTCAACTGCCTCAGCGGTTTCGAGCGCAGTATCGTTACCGACATTGCCGGAACTACCCGCGATGTGGTTGAAGAGTCTGTGAAGCTGGGGGATATTACCCTTCGTCTTGCTGATACTGCGGGCATTCACGAGACCGATGATATGATCGAGGGTATCGGCATTGATATTGCTGAGAAAATGGTGGATTCCTCAGAGCTTATAATTGCCGTTTTTGATGGAGGCTGTCCGCTCACGGAGGACGATCTATATTTAATAAATAAAATTAACAATAAGAAATGCATCGCAGTTGTCAACAAATCAGACATCGAACAACAGCTTGATCCCGCTGAACTGAGTAAGTATATTCAACATATAGTATATCTTTCAGCCAAGGAAAACGACGGGATAGAAAAGCTGGAACACGCTGTGGAGGATATTTTCCAGATCTCTCCGGAATTCTTCGCTTCAGTTCCGGCTGCTAATGAGAGACAGAAAGCGTGTATCGATGCTGCACTGAGATGTACTGATGAGGCTATTGCAGCACTGGAAAACGGGGAGCTGCTGGACGCTGTTAATGTGCTCATCGATGAGGCTGAACAGCAGCTTCTGGCTCTGACCGGAGAAAAAGTCACTGACGCAGTTGTGGACGAGGTGTTCTCAAGATTCTGTGTCGGAAAATAATGTTCCACGTGGAACAATTAAAGAGGAATTTTTATGTCATACAAAATGGGAGATTTTGACGTCGCTGTTGTTGGCGCAGGTCACGCAGGCGTGGAGGCGGCTCTTGCTTCTGCGAGACTTGGCTGCCGGACAGTGATGTTTACTATATCGCTGGACCAGATAGCTAATATGCCCTGTAATCCGTCTATCGGCGGTACTGCAAAGGGCCATCTCGTCCGTGAGATCGATGCTTTGGGCGGTGAAATGGGCAAAGCTGCGGATAAATGCTTCATTCAGAGCAGAATGCTCAACCGCGGAAAGGGTCCGGCTGTGCATAGTCTGAGAGTTCAGGCCGATAGGGTAAAGTATCACGATCACATGAAAAATGTCTGCGAAAAGCAGAAAATGTTGTACATCAAACAGGCGGAAGTCACCGATATTATTGTTGAGGACGGCAGGATAACCGGAGTTCGCACATCGCTGGGAGCTGAGTACGGCGTTAAAGCTGTCATAATTGCCACAGGTACTTACCTCAAAGGCAAGATCCATATTGGTGAGGTTTCGTATGAAAGCGGTCCGGACTCGGCACTTCCAAGCCGCGGACTGTCCAAAAGTCTGATCGAAAACGGTGTTGAGCTCCGGCGATTTAAAACCGGTACTCCCTGCCGCGTGAGCAGAAGAAGTATAAATTTTGATATTATGGAACGTCAGGACGGCGATGAGCAGATTGTTCCTTTTTCCTTCGAGACTCCCACTGAGGGACTGACTAATAAAGTCAGCTGTTACATGACTTATACTAATAGTAGAACTCATGAGGTTATACTTTCAAACCTTGACAGGAGCCCGCTATACTCCGGCAGGATAGAGGGTGTGGGTCCAAGATACTGTCCGTCCATTGAGGACAAAATAGTCCGATTCTCAGATAAGCCACGGCATCAGCTCTTTGTGGAGCCTATGGGACTGACCACTGAGGAGTACTATTTGCAGGGTATGTCATCATCGCTGCCGGAAGATGTACAGCTTGCTTTTCTCCGCACGATTGACGGGCTGGAAGATGTAGAGATAATGCGTCCGGCATATGCGATCGAGTACGACTGCTGCGACCCGTTACAGCTGCTTCCGACGTTGGAGTTCAAGAAAATCGCCGGACTCTACGGTGCAGGTCAGTTTAACGGCAGCTCAGGTTACGAGGAGGCTGCTGCACAGGGAATCGTTGCCGGAATCAACGCTGCATTGAAGATTCGCGGAAAAGAGCCGATGATCCTTGACAGGGCAAGCTCTTACATTGGTACGCTGGTCGATGATCTGGTTACAAAAGGCTGCTCCGATCCGTACAGAATGATGACGTCACGAAGCGAATACCGCCTGATTCTGCGTCAGGATAACGCTGATCAGCGCCTTTCGCCCATTGGTCACAGCATCGGTCTCATCTCCGACGAGCGAATGGAGCACCTCAATAAGAAGATCGCTGAGACTGAAAAGGAGATCAAGCGCGTTTGGAATACAAACGTTGCGCCTTCTGCAGAGCTCAATGAGTACCTTGAATCGAAGGGTACTGCTCCTCTTGCAACCGGCTGCAAAATGGCTGACCTGATAAAGCGACCTCAGCTGAATTATAACGATCTTGCTCAGTTCGATCCTGAACGTCCGGATCTTTCATTCGAGGTAAGAGAACAGGTCGAATTGCAGATCAAGTATGAAGGATACATTGAAAAGCAGCTGGCACAGATCGAGCAGATGCGCAAAATGGAGTCCAAGAAACTGCCGGCAGATATGGATTATAGCCTGATTTACGGCTTACGTCTGGAGGCTGTAGAGAAGCTGAATAAGATCAAGCCGCTGTCAATTGGACAGGCTTCAAGAATCTCCGGCGTTTCACCGGCTGATGTTTCTATGCTTGCAGTCTGGTTACAGAAAACTAAGGAGGAATAGTATGCTTCCTGATTTTGAATTATGTTGCTCTGAGTTTGAACACTTTGGGCTGACCCTTAGTGAGGATATTTATAGAAAGCTGGACATCTACGCTGAGTTCCTTGTGGAATACAATAATAATGTTAATCTCACCGCGATCACTGATCCGGAAGGTATTCTGGTCAAGCATTTCATTGATAGTATCTTGCTTTCAAAATATGCCGATATTCCGCAGAATTCACGTCTTATTGATGTTGGTACCGGCGCAGGTTTTCCTTCTGTGCCACTGAAAATCTACCGGAATGATATTCAGTTGACGCTACTTGACAGTCTTAACAAGCGTATTTTCTTCCTTCAACAACTATGCGACAAGCTCGGAATTGATGCTGAATTCATTCATGGTAGAGCTGAGAATTTCTCAAAATTGCCTGAATATCGGGAAGTTTTTGATGTTTCATGTGCAAGAGCAGTTGCAAATATGTCTCTTCTCAGTGAGCTGTGCATACCTTTCGTTAAGGTTGGCGGACAGTTTCTTTCTATGAAGGGTCCGTCGGAGGATATTTCGTCCGGTGAGAATGCGGTGGAGTTGCTTGGCGGTCATATTGAACAGATCATTGACTATGAACTCCACGACGACAAACGCAGAATTGTCGCGATTAAGAAAATATCGCAAACTACGACAAAATATCCCCGAAATTCTGCGCAGATCAAGAAGAAACCACTCTGAAACCGTTATAATATGTCGATTTTTCCGCCGTACTGTCGCAGTTCGGCGGATTTTTTGTCTGGATTTTATTTCCCGCTGATGATACAATTTAGGTATAATCTTTGAAAGTGAGGAATTCAAAATGTCCGGATTTTTAAATCTAACCAAGGAAAAACAGCTGAATAAGGTCGTTGAGATCGAAATCAGCAAAATTATCCCTAACCGAAATCAGCCGCGTTCTGCTTTTGGCGATGATGATATTAGCGCATTGGCTGAGTCGATTGCTCAGAATGGTATCCTACAGCCGTTATCGGTTCGTCGTCACGGTGATTCTTACGAGCTCATAGCAGGGGAGAGGAGGCTCAGAGCTGCAAGAGTTTGCGGATTCCGCAGCGTTCCGTGTATTATTCATGATATAAGCGACCGCCACTCCGCAGTACTTGCTCTTGTTGAGAACATTCAGCGTCAGGACCTTTCTTTTTTTGATGAGGCGGCTGCGATTGAGAAGCTCATCACTCACTACGGAATGACTCAGGAGGAGGCTGCATCTAAGCTGGGGAAGGCTCAGAGTACCATTGCTAACAAGCTGCGGCTGCTGCGTCTGAGTGATGATGAGCGCAAAATTATCATGGATAACGGACTGTCTGAACGTCATGCCCGTGCGCTGCTTAGAATAGGCAGTTCCGCTGATCGTCTGGAGTTGCTGCAAAAAATAGTTACAAATAAGCTGAATGTGGAGCGTACTGAGCATCTCATCGATGAATTCATCGGAATTCAGCACGAAAAGAACAGCTACAAGAAACGCTCCCGTGTATTTCAGAATGTCAAGATGTTCGTTAATACTATTAATAAGGCAGTTGAGACCATGCAGGCTGCTGGAATTTCTGCGGATTCCAGAAAAATACAGAATGAGGACTATATTGAGTACCGTGTCAGGATACCGATACATACTGCCAAGTAAAATGTTCCACGTGAAACAATTTGTACAGAATGTTTCACGTGGAACATTTTTTTGCAATTGTTTCACGTGGAACAATAAAAAATATCATATCTGTATTTACAAACACATTTAAAAGTGGTATAATATATCTATAACTGAATGAAAGGAAGATCCTATGGGTAAAATTATTGCTGTTGCAAACCAGAAGGGCGGCGTCGGTAAGTCCACCACTGTCGTGAATCTGGCTGCTTACCTTGGTTCAAGAGGCAAAAAAGTACTCTGTATCGACTCTGATCCGCAGGGTAATACCACTACAAGCTTCGGTATAAAGAAAAAGTCACTGAAATTCTCTACCTACGATGTGCTTATCGGAAAGTCCCGCGTTCAGGATACTATCGTTGACACTGGCTGCGAGAATGTATCCATCATACCGGCTACCGAGGACCTTGCCGGCGCTGAGATCGAACTCATTAACATGGAAAACCGCGTTAATCGCATGAAAATGCAGCTTCTGGGCATCAAGAATGACTACGACTATATCTTTATCGACTGTCCGCCTGCACTTGGTACCATTACTATCAACGCTCTCGTTGCAAGTGATGGAATCATTGTTCCTATGTTGGCTGAATTTTTTGCTCTTGAGGGTCTTTCTCAGCTTGTGAATACTATTAAAATAGTTAAGACTAATTACAATACAAGCCTTGAGATAACCGGTATCCTCTTCACTATGTTCGACGGAAGACTTAATGTCTCCGGTGAGGTCGTTGCTGAGGTCGAAAAGTACTTCCCCGGCAAGGTGTTTGAAACTAAGATCCCGCGTAATGTCAGGATCTCCGAAGCGCCAAGCCACGGTAAGCCTGTTATGTACTACGATAAGAACTCAAAGGGCGCTGAGTCCTATGAGCTGCTTGGTCATGAGATACTCGGCGAACCTCTTGAACTCCCATTGAAAAAGAGGAGAGGTATCTTTTCATTTAAGAAAAAATAAGAAAGGAGAACCCGTTCCACGGGTGACGTGAAATATGGCAAAAGGTGGATTAGGTGCTGGTCTTGACACGCTTTTCTCCGATAATACCAACGAGGTGCAGGTCAAGAAAACCCTGCGTACCTCCGAAATAGAGCCAAACCGCGATCAGCCGCGTAAATTCTTCAGCGACGAGGCTATCACCGCTCTCGCGGATTCCATTCGCGAACACGGTATGCTCCAGCCTATTCTCGTCAGACCTATGCCTACCGGAGGTTATCAGATCGTCGCAGGTGAACGCCGATGGAGAGCTGCAAGAATGCTGGGTCTGGACGAGGTGCCGGTCAATATCCGCGAATTATCCGATATTGAGGCGATGCAGATCGCTATTATCGAAAACCTACAGCGTGAGAACCTCAACCCTGTCGAAGAAGCTAACGGCTATAACGAACTCATTGAGAAGTTCGGAATGACTCAGGATAAGGTCGCAAAAATGGTCGGACGATCCCGCTCAGCTATCGCAAATGCCGTAAGACTGCTTACTCTGCCGGTTCCGGTACTGAAAATGCTGGAAAATGGACAGTTATCCGCAGGTCACGCTAAGGCTCTGCTGGGATTTGAAAACCAGGAGATGCTGCTGGAAGTGGCTCAGCGCGCTGCTGATGGAGGACTGACCGTTCGTCAGGTTGAGCGCATGGTGCAGAAAGCTGCCGAGGCTGCGGAAGAAGTTCCGAAGTCGAACAAGAAAATCGACAACTACTTCCGTGAGATGGAACTCTCTCTGAAAGAGCATCTCGGACGTAAGGTGAGCATAAACTACGGCAAGGATAAAGGCGCACTTATACTTGAATTTTATGATAAGGATGACCTGAAAGCTATTGCAGATATGCTGACAGGTGAAGAATAAAGGAGTAAATTAAAATGATTGATATTAAACTTATTAGAACTAACCCTGATTTAGTTAAGGAAAACATTAAAAAGAAGTTCCAGGACGAAAAACTGGAGCTCGTTGATAAGGTTATTGATCTTGACAAGCAGTTCCGCGAGACTAAGGTTCAGTGCGATGATCTCAGAAATCAGCGCAAGGTAAAGAGCAAGGAGATAGGCGGCTTCATGGCTAAGGGTCAGAAGGACGAGGCCGAGAAGGTCAAGGCTGAGGTCGCTCAGATCGGCATTAAGCTGGAGGAGCTTGAGGCTCTCGAGGTCAAGCTGGAGGCTGATATTCGCGAAATCATGCTCGTTATCCCGAACATCATCGATGAGTCCGTTCCGATCGGTAAGGACGACAGCGAGAATGTTGAGGTTGAACGCTTCGGTGAGCCTGCTGTTCCGGACTTTGAGGTTCCTTATCACGTTGACATTATGGAAAAGTTGAACGGTATCGACCTCGACAGCGCTCGTAAGACCAGCGGTAACGGTTTCTACTACCTCTGCGGAGATATTGCTCAGCTCCAGTCATGTATCCTCTCTTATGCACGCGATTTCATGATCGATAAGGGCTTTACTTACTATATTCCGCCTTTCATGATCCGCAGCGACGTCGTTACAGGCGTTATGAGCTTCGCTGAGATGGAGGGCATGATGTATAAGATCGAGGGCGAGGATCTCTACCTCATCGGTACTTCTGAGCACTCTATGATCGGTAAGTTCATCGATACTATCATTCCTGAGGCTGAACTGCCTAAGACTCTCACAAGCTATTCTCCTTGCTTCCGTAAGGAGGTCGGTGCTCACGGCATTGAGGAGCGCGGTGTTTACCGTATCCACCAGTTTGAAAAGCAGGAAATGATCGTTGTCTGCAAGCCTGAGGATAGCATGGACTGGTTCAAGAAGCTCTACAGCTACACTGTTGAGTTCTTCCGTACTCTGGATATTCCTGTACGTACCCTTGAGTGCTGCTCAGGCGACCTCGCTGACCTCAAGGTGAAGAGCCTTGATGTTGAGGCATGGTCACCGCGTCAGAAGAAGTACTTTGAGGTCGGCAGCTGCTCTAACCTGGGCGATGCTCAGGCAAGACGCCTCGGTATCAGGATCAAGGGCAGCGATGGTAATAAGTACTTCGCTCATACCCTTAATAATACTGTTGTAGCTCCGCCAAGAATGCTTATCGCTTTCCTTGAGAATAACCTCAATGAGGACGGCTCTATCCGCATTCCTAAGGCTCTCCAGCCGTATATGCGCAAGGATATGATAAAGGTTCCTGAAAAGAAGTGATGTAGATTATTTATCAAAGTTTATAAGGGGGAAAATTAAAATGGTATTAGTAATATTAGTTTTAGTGTCAATTATCCTCTTAGTTTTGATAGTGGTTCTAATAAAATTATTTACATTTAATGGTGCAAAGGTTGATGTTACCCAAGTAATATCAGCTGTTAAAGATGGACTTGGTGCTTCTCAGCGTGAGCTTCGTGAAGAAATGGCAGAAAGTGTAAGATCCAGTGTTAAAAGCATGGGTGATAACATTGGAACTGTTCAGCGTACATTAGGAGATTCGCAGAGTTCAAAATTAAAAGATATGGATCAACGTATTACAGAGTTGCAGAATGGTGTCGATAATAAACTTGATAGTATTAGAGATGTTGTTGATGAAAAATTACAGATAACTATGAATGAAAAAATGAATATTTTTGGAAAATTACTCGCAGATAATCAGTCACGCGCAATGGAAGGACAAAATAAATATCTTGTGAGCATGGATTCAAAAATAGGACAGAATCTTGATGTTATGAGAAAGTCTATTTCAGAGCGTCAGATTCAATCAGGTAAAGCAATTAATGATAGTCTAATAAATCTCGAAAACCGTTTTAAAACTCTTGAATCAAGTAATAATGAAAGACTTGAAGGAATGCGTTTAACTATCGAAAGAAGGCTTGCAACCATTCAAGAAGAAAACCAAAAGAAATTGGATAGTATTCAATCAACTGTTAATGAAAAGCTTGAAACACAAATGCGTAAATCATTTAGTCTTGTTAGTGAGAGACTGGAAAAGGTTTATGAAGGATTAGGCGAAATGCAAAATATTGCAGTTGGTGTTGGTGATTTAAAAAAAGTTCTTTCAAATGTAAAAAATAGAGGTATTCTTGGGGAAATCCAGTTGTCAAATATCCTTGAAGATATTCTTCCACGCGATTTATATGATACTGAGGTTGCTACGATTCCTGGTAGTAGAGAACATGTTGAATTTGCTGTAAAACTTCCAGGTCAAGTCGAGGGTACACAGATATACTTGCCTATAGATTCTAAATTTCCAGGAGATACTTATGCAGCATTACAAGATGCTTATGACTCTGGTGATAAGGAAAAAATTGAGAATCAACGCAAATTATTAAAACAAGTAATTAAGAACTGTGCAAAAGATATTTCTGAAAAATATGTTGATTCACGATATACTACTAATTTTGGAATAATGTTTCTTCCGTTTGAAGGCCTTTATTCTGAAGTTGTAAATTTAGGTTTAGTAGAAGTATTACAGCGTGACTATAGAGTTAGTATTGCTGGTCCATCAACAATGGCTGCTATGTTAAATGCACTTCAAATGGGATTTCGTACACTTGCTATTCAGAGAAGAAGCAGCGAGGTATGGAAAGTTCTTGGCGAAGTTAAAGGTGAGTTTAATAAGTTTAGTGAAGTCCTTGATAAAGCCCAAAAGCATATTAACCAAGTAAGTAACGATTTGGACAGCCTTGTTGGAACGCGAACAAGAGCTATGCAACGTAAGCTTGATGGTGTTGAAGTTTATGAAATAGCAGATTCTAATGAATAAAAAATAGTACCCTTTTTGGGTACTATTTTTTTATGTATAAGCCATAAAAGAAAGCGGCGGTACATTCGATAATGTACCGCCAATCAGTTAGGAAAGGGAAAAATATATTAGAGAGTATAAGGAAGTTATCAAAAATTAAAAAGTATTCTTGGAACAGGACTCGTCAGCCCATTTTGCTGCTGTGCAAAGACAGATGGCAGTCAGGGTTGCCGTACCTCCAATTACTGCGGATAAAACCAGTGCTAACATTTTATTCACCTTCTTTTTTCCAAGTCTAATTCAATGTCAACATGTTTTCTACGATTATTATTATATTTCAGAAACCTTAAAATAACCTTAAAAAATACTACGTTTTTCAATTTTTTTCTGAAATATAACATATTGTATACTATATTGCGGCAACTTGCACAAATCAAGCCGACTTGAACTAATCGTTATAACCTTTTGTAATATTATCCCCCATTTTTACAGCTGTACAGAGAGAAAATGCGAAGAATCCCACAGTACCGCCTAAAAGTGCTCCTAAAATAAATGATAACATTTAAATCACCTCGTAATATAGTATGCTCAATCGTGTAAAATGTAAACATGAAAAAGCGCAGTAGGTGCTGTTATATTTTTGCAAATTTTTTGCATTTTTAGTAAGACTTATTTTCATTGGTGGTGTTATAATATAGCTACAGTCAGAAAACACTTCGCAGATAATCAGTCCTGCTGGAGTATATCTGAGTGATCATCTTTATTCTCTTCCATATATTTTATTTTATTTAAAAAGCCGCTCTGATAGCTCAGGGCGGTTTTTATTTTTAGTCAGTCTCCATGATATGCGTGAGCTGCGGGTACAAAAATAAGCCATAGCTCCTATGACCTGAGATCATATTTGCTATGGCTTATCATTATATTTTTACTTATCAAGCCGCTTATTTGACATCCGGATAAATGCCGATCATGTCAAGTATGTCCTCCTTTGGACGCACGCCTACAGCCTGTTTCTGCACTACGCCGTCCTTTACCACTACCAGCAGGGGAATACTCTCTACGCGGAATGCAGCTGCAAGCTCAGGCTGCTCATCTACATTGACCTTGCCGACCTTGACTTTTCCGTCAAGCTCATCTGCTATCTCCTCAACTACAGGCGAAAGCATATTACACGGACCGCACCATGTTGCCCAGAAGTCAAGCAGAACGGGCATACCTTTATAGTTACGTACTTCTTCGTCAAAATTTTCTTTAGTGATGATTATTTCAGACATAGTTCAATCCTCCTTGGATTTATAGTAGAGCATACAATGACAGAATCCCTCATAATCCGGATCAGCGATCTGGTCGCGGAATTCCTTGCACATACACTTGTTTTCCGGTGTTTTCTGGAGTCTGCAGGGACAGTAACCGTCCTTCATTTTCAGACCTTCCTTGATCCTTGCGACAACTTCCTTGTCAGGGTTAAGAGTAATTTTCATTGCTATCCCTCCATTGGTTTCGGGACAGTATACCTTGTCCCTTATTAGAACCTTTCCACATAGGGATTCATGCACGTCTTTTCGTCAAATTTTGCCGGTGACTGCGTTAATAATCCTTGAAGGGCGACAGCCCGTCGGCGGATTTTTGCCTTG
>CADBNS010000043.1 GCA_902796065.1 Ruminococcus flavefaciens | reverse complement strand
ATATCATATGCCTCTTTTGTGTCTGGCGAACGATACCTGTGTCTGCTGCAGAATCCCACAAGTGTACCTTGCTGATCTCTCAGCGCAGACATATATACATCTTCGTTTTCGATCTTGTTATGTCTTGCGAATATGTTATTGTTGTCTGAACTCTCCTTGAACCATTCAACAACGGCGTTTACCTTGCTTTCTGTCTCTTCATTCATAAAGGCGATAAGCGACCTGCCTACAAGAGCATTTCCGCCGTAGTCCTTGTACTTCTCAGCAGCACAGGGATTAACGTAGATGATCCTGTAATCAAGGTCACAAATTACAATGGGAGTATCATCGTTGTCGAGATAACTTTTAAAAAAGTCGTAGTACATTTATTATTCTGCTCCTTACTTAAATGTCAGAGAATGCACATAGAATCGCCGAAGCTGAAGAATCTGTATTTCTCCTGAACTGCGGTCTTATATGCATTCATAGTATTGTTATATCCCATAAATGCAGAAACGAGCATGATCAGAGTACTTTCCGGAAGGTGGAAGTTAGTGATCAGACCGTCAATGCATTTGAATTCATATCCCGGATAGATAAAAATATCTGTATATCCTTCATGTTCGGAAATATCGCCGTAGAATGTAGCCACACTTTCAAGTGTCCTGCAAGTGGTCGTACCCACAGCAATGACACGGCCGCCGGATGCGCGGGTCTGATTGATGAGGTCAGCGGTTTCCTTTGGAAGGTAGTAGTGCTCACTGTGCATTTTGTGATCGAGAACATTATCCTCCTTTACTGGACGGAAGGTACCCAGTCCGACATGGAGTGTAACGAAAGCGGTCTTTATGCCTCTTGCCCTCAGGTCATCCAGCATATACTCAGTGAAGTGCAGACCGGCAGTAGGTGCGGCAGCTGAGCCAAGCTCATGGGAATACACAGTCTGATAGCGCTCCTTGTTCTCCAGTTTCTCTTTGATATACGGAGGGAGAGGCATCTGACCCACGTCCTCCAGAGCGGTGAAGAAGTTGCCCTCACAGGTGAACTGCACGATGCGGTTACCGTCGTCCTTGACTTCCACTACCTCTGCGGTCAGTCGTCCGCCGCCGAAGCTGAATCTTGTGCCGACCTTGGCTTTCTTTCCCGGACGGCAGATTATCTCCCACAGCTTGTCACCCTTCTGTTCAAGGAGAAGGAACTCTATGAAAGTACCGTTATCGATCTTCTCACCGTAAAGCCTTGCAGGTATGACCCTTGAATCATTCATAACAAGCAGGTCACCTTCTTTCAGGTGATCGCATAGATTATAGAAGTGGTCGTGAGAAATGCTGCCGGTGCGGCGGTCAACACACATCATTCTTGATGCGTTTCTCGGCTCTATGGGAGTCTGAGCAATAAGCTCCTCAGGAAGGTCATAGAAAAAGTCGGATTTTAAAAGCTCCATTGAAATGAAATTCTCCTAACTGAATGAAATTTTATTTTTTCTGAAAAAGATATTGACAGAAGAGGTTTAAAGTGATATTATAATAAACAGGTAGAGGTGCGGCTGAGATCAGTACCTCAGTTCCGGATGACCAGTCCCATGGAACTGAGCGAAAGGCAAGGCTGCCGAAGGACGGTATCTGGTAAATCCCGTTCTGGGCGCTTACCGAACAGGTATGCGACTGTCATCATAGTTATGGTGGAGTGCTATCGGCATAGTTATTGCATATGTCAACATTTCTATTATAACTCATGATGGACCGGTTTGCAACCGGTTTTCTTATTTTTTGTGAAATTTTTTAAGGAGAGGAAATTATGAAACAGTATAACGTAGGTATCATAGGTGCAACAGGAATGGTGGGACAGCGTTTTGCCACACTTCTGGAGAATCACCCTTGGTTTAATGTAAAGGTCCTTGCAGCTTCACCAAGAAGCGCAGGTCAGACATACGAGCAGGCTGCAGGCAGCCGCTGGAAGATGGCTGTTCCGATGCCGGCAGCAATGAAGGATATGATCCTTATGGACGCTACTTCCGACATCGAGAAGATCGCTTCAATGGTAGACTTCTGCTTCTGCGCAGTTGATATGAAGAAGGACGAGATCAAGGCTCTTGAAGAGGCTTACGCTAAGGCTGAGTGCCCGATCGTATCAAATAACTCCGCACACAGATTCACACCTGACGTTCCTATGGTCGTTCCGGAGATCAACCCCGACCATATTGAGATAATCAAGGCTCAGAGAGAGCGTCTCGGCACTAAGAGAGGCTTCATCGCAGTTAAATCCAACTGCTCTATCCAGAGCTATGTACCGGCACTCCACCCACTGAGAAAGTTCGGACTTACAAAGGTACTTGCTTGTACATATCAGGCAATTTCCGGTGCAGGCAAGAACTTCGAGACATGGCCGGAGATGGTGGATAACCTTATCCCGTTCATCGGCGGTGAGGAGGAGAAGTCCGAGCAGGAGCCGCTGAAGGTATGGGGCGAGATCAAGGGCAATGAGATAGTTAAGGCTACAACACCGGCTATCACAACACAGTGCCTGCGTGTACCTGTATCTGACGGTCACACTGCTGCTGTATTCGTTAGCTTCGAGAACAAGCCCTCAAAGGAAGAGATCCTCAAGCTGTGGGCTGACTTCAAGGGCGTACCTCAGGAGCTTGAACTTCCAAGCGCTCCGAAGCAGTTCATCCACTACTTCGAGGAGGATAACCGTCCGCAGGCTAAGCTGGACAGAAATATCGAGGGCGGTATGGCTGTATCTACAGGCCGTCTCCGTGAGGATACACAGTACGACTACAAGTTCGTATGCCTCTCTCACAACACACTCAGAGGCGCTGCAGGCGGCGGTGTGCTTCTTGCTGAGCTTCTTGCTGCAAAGGGCTATTTTGACTGATATTATCTTTGTTAAACGAAAGGAGTCAAGTATATGAAGAATACTATTTTTACCGGTGCTGCTATCGCTATCATCACACCTATGAATGCAGACGGTTCAATAAACTACGATAAGCTGGGCGAACTCATCGATACACAGATCGAGAACTGCACAGATGCTATCGTTATCTGCGGTACTACCGGAGAGGCTTCAACAATGACTGATGAGGAGCATCTTGAATGCATCAGATTCGCAGTTAAGCGCACTGCCGGCAGAGTACCGGTCATCGCTGGTACAGGCAGCAATGATACACGCTATGCTATCGAGCTCTCCAAGGAGGCTGAGGAGATCGGCGCAGATGCTCTCCTTCTTGTTACTCCTTACTATAACAAGTCTACTCAGAAGGGACTTATCCAGCATTTTACAGCTATCGCTGATGCTGTGAATATCCCGATAATTCTCTACAATATCCCCGGCAGAACAGGTGTCAATATAGAAGTCTCCACTGTCAAGGAGCTTGCAAAGCATAAGAATATCGTCGCTGTCAAGGAAGCAAGCGGCAACATCAGCTATACTGCTAAGCTTATCGCTGAATGCGGTGACGTTATCGACGTTTACAGCGGCAACGATGATATGATCGTACCTATCATGTCACTGGGCGGAAAGGGCGTTATCTCTGTACTTTCTCACGTTATCCCCAAGCAGACACATATGATGGTGCAGTACTGCCTCGAAAACAATTATGCTGAGGCTACAAAGCTCCAGCTGGAGTACCTCGACCTGTGCAACGACCTCTTTATAGAGGTAAATCCTATTCCTGTAAAGGAAGCTATGAATATGATTGGATTCGCAGCAGGTCCTTGCCGTATGCCTCTTTGCGAAATGACTGACGAGCACAAGGCTGCTCTCAGAGCAACTCTTGCTAAGCACGGTCTTATAAAGTAAAAATACCTGACCTCTCTGCGTGATGCGGAGGGGTCAGAATAAAATTATCAGGGATGTGATACATATGACAAATATAGCAATTAGCGGTGCTAACGGAAAGATGGGAAAGACCATCTACAACTGCATCAAGGAGCGCGACAACTGTAAGGTCGTTGCCGGCATCGATATATATACTGAGCAGTACGCCGATTTCCCGATCGTTGATTCTCCGGCAAAGCTGCCTGTAAAGCCTGACGTGATCATCGATTTCTCCAACCCTTCTTCACTGGACGGACTTCTTGATTATTGCCTTTCTACAGGTACTCCTATCGTAGTAGGCTCCACAGGCTATTCCGATGAGCAGATCCAGCAGATCAAGAGCGCAGCTGAGCAGATCCCTGTGTTCTTTACATTCAATATGTCTATCGGCATCAATCTTCTCGTTAATCTGGCAAAGAAGGCTGCATCAGTCCTCGGCGACCAGTTCGATATTGAAATAGTTGAAAAGCACCACAACCAGAAGATAGACGCACCAAGCGGTACTGCTATCATGCTGGCTAACGCAATTAATGAGACACTTGACAACTCCAGACACTATGTTTACGACAGACACTCACGCAGACAGAAGAGAGAGAAGACAGAGATAGGAATGCATTCCATCCGCGGCGGTACTATCGTCGGTGAGCACGATATAATCTTCGCCGGAAACGATGAAGTCATTACTCTTTCTCATTCTGCTTCCTCCAAGGCTGTTTTTGCTGAGGGATCTGTCAATGCAGCTGTATACCTCAAGGATCAGAAGCCTGGTCTTTACGATATGCAGATGCTCGTTTGATTTCGTTCAATGCTCCCCGTCAATGGAGACGATGGAGTAAATATATATAAAGGAGCTTATTTATATGAGCAAAGTTAGAATTGGTATTGCAGGCTACGGCAACCTCGGCAGAGGCGTTGAGCTCGCAATAAGACAGAACGATGATATGGAGCTTGCAGGTATTTTTACCCGCCGCGACCCTTCAACAGTTAAGCCGCTTACAGCAGGCGCAAAGGTGTACAAGCTCGACGATGCAAAGAATATGCAGGATAAGATCGATGTTATGATCATCTGCGGAGGCAGCGCTACTGACCTTCCTAAGCAGACTCCTGAGCTTGCACAGTATTTCAATGTAATAGACAGCTTCGACACACACGCTCGTATCCCTGAGCACTTTGCAAATGTTGACAAGGCAGCTAAGGATAACGGTCATCTCGCATTCATTTCACTGGGTTGGGATCCGGGTCTTTTCTCACTGAACAGACTGTACGCTGAGTCCATTCTCCCTAACGGCAAGAGCTATACATTCTGGGGCAAGGGCGTAAGCCAGGGTCATTCAGACGCTATCAGAAGAGTTGAGGGCGTAAAGCGCGGAATCCAGTACACAGTTCCGGTGGAAGAGGCTATGGATGCTGTTAGAAGCGGCAGCCAGCCTGAGCTGACAACTCGTCAGAAGCACAAGAGAGAGTGCTATGTAGTTGCAGAGCCGGGTGCAGACCTTGCAAAGATCGAGGAGTCCATCAAGACAATGAAGAACTACTTCGATGAGTACGATACAACAGTAAACTTCATCTCCGAGGAGGAGTTCGATGCTGTACACAACAAGATGCCTCACGGCGGATTCGTAATGCGCAGCGGTCTTACAGGCGACGGTGAGAAGACACACCAGATGATCGAATACTCACTGAAGCTGGAGTCCAATCCTGAGTTCACAGCAAGCGTACTTATCTGCTTTGCCCGTGCACTGAACAGAATGAAGAATGAGGGCGCAACTGGCTGCAAGACAGCATTTGATGTTCCGCCGGCATATCTTTCAAAGCTCACAGCAGAAGAGCTCAGAGCTAAGATGCTTTAATAAAACTTTAATAAAAACAAAGACACTTCCGGAAACGGGAGTGTCTTTTAATAAGGAGGCGTATCATGTTAAGTGAAAGAGAAATAACTGCACTCAGGTACTACATCGGAGATACAAGCGGTTCAGATCCTTTCTGGAGCGATCCGAAGGCGTATGTGGTTCTGAATTCCCTGTTCTTCCCGGGAATAGCTACAGAAAAAGCAAGAGCTGGCGAGGGAAAGTATCTGAATGCAGAGATAATTGCGGATACTCCGCGGCTTGCGGAGCTGTTGACAGATCTGCTGAGCTCATTCGGCAAGTGCAGCGCCGACAGAGTAATGACCACGTACCGTGTGGAACGGTACGCCGACTATCAGCTCATGAAGCAGCAGGGGAGTACCGTATCGTTTACCTCTACCTCCACAAGCGGTTTCCTTGACTCATACAGGGACAGAAAAGGGATAGCTCTGATGCGCTTTCAGCTGACAGCTGATACGCCGTGTATCGAAATGAACAAGGTTCTTCCACGCTACACCAAGTGTGACGAAGCAGAGGTACTTCTTCCTCCGCGCATGGAGCTTAAACTGCATGAAGTGCCGTTAACTGGTGATATGCTTAGGATAACCGATGCGGACGGTCAGCCTCCCGTGGTATGTGTCGAGGTTCAGGCAGGGGAGCTGAAAAGCAGCGGTAAAGCTATATTGCTTCCGGACACTGATACATCTTCCGGACAGCGTGTATATGATGCGCTGAACCGCGGTATTGAGCCGGAAAGTGCGGATATTGCAGATTATATCACGTGGAAATCACAGCTTATAAGCTACATTATGGGAATAAAAAAAGACTGAGCTATAAAGCTCAGTCTTTTTATAAGGTATTGTGAAATGTTAGAAGCTTGCGTGGAATGTACGTGAGATAACGTCGTCCTGCTGCTCTTTTGTCAGCTTAACGAAGTTAACTGCATAACCGGAAACTCTTACTGTGAGCTGAGGATACTTCTCAGGGTGAGCCTGAGCATCAAGAAGAGTTTCTCTTGTGAAAACGTTTACGTTGAGGTGATGACCACCTTTTTCAACATAACCATCGATCAGTTCGATAAGGTTATCAACCTGCTTGTCATTTGCCATAATCTTATCCTCCTGTAGTTTTATTTAGTGCAGGGACAGATGAACTGTCCCCGCGAACCATCAGTCTTCGTCAGCATCAACAGCGTCTTCCGTGGGCTGGCAGCAAGCACCCTTTGTACCGCATATATCAGTACTCTTTACGGTGTTTACCTTCAGGCCGTCATCACCCTCGTTGGTGACGATGTTGACATGACCGGATCCCTCATTCATGAGCTGATCTATGAGATCGGCAAGCTCATCAGGATCATCAGTCTTGCTGAGCATATCAGGTGTTATCATTATTCCTCTCCTCTGAGCTTATCGAGGTCGATGTCACCAACGAATACCTGCATATCCTTACCCAGTGCATCAGGAATGATAGAGAATGTATTGGAGATACCGTCCTGAGCGTGGCGGAATGGGAGCTTAGCAACAGAAGAAAGTGAAGCTACAGCACCGTGAGTATCTCTGCCGTGCATCGGGTTAGCTCCCGGAGCCAGCGGAACACCCTGCTTACGTCCGTCAGGAGTGTTACCTGTCTTCTTACCGTAAACAACGTTAGATGTGATAGTAAGGATAGACATTGTGGGAACGCTGTCACGGTATGTGTGATGCTTTCTTACGCAGTCCATGAACTTACGAACAACAGTAACAGCCATCTGGTCAACGCGGTCATCATTGTTTCCGTATTTCGGGAAGTCGCCCTCAACCTCGTAGTCAACGATAACATTCTTGGCAACATCAACAACATTGCCAGCCTTATCCTTGATCTCGATGTCCTTGCGGATAGGCTTAACCTTAGCGTACTTGATAGCTGAAAGTGAATCAGCAACTACAGACAGACCAGCGATACCTGTAGCAAAGTAACGCTTAACATCTCTGTCGTGGAGAGCCATCTGGAGTCTCTCGTAGCTGTACTTATCGTGCATATAGTGGATAACGTTGAGGGT
>CADBNS010000042.1 GCA_902796065.1 Ruminococcus flavefaciens | reverse complement strand
AACATCGTCTTTAAAAACACGGCAGTTTTGTGCACAATGTCCAACAATTCCTTGCACCTCTGGATGACTTTCGTCTCCTGCAATAAGTATAAAATAGCCTTCCTTAGTTTTTTCGTCAACTATTTTATGAATTCTTGAAACAAACGGGCAGGTCGCATCGAGCATTCTGCACCCTTTTTTCTCAATAGCTTCATAGACCTCGCGGCCAACGCCGTGGGAGCGTATGACAACCGTCTCATCGGGCAGCAGCTCATCGACCGAATCGATGACTCTTGCGCCTTTAGCCTGCATATCACTGACAACATCCTGATTATGGATTATCGGACCAAGAGTTGCCACCTTCGTATTAGTATTGAGTTCATTATACACCATTTTAACAGCTCTGTCAACCCCGAAGCAGAAGCCTGCGGACTTGGCGACCGTCACTTTACTCATCTGATGCTGCCTCCTTCTGGTCATTCTCCGGCTCAGCACCCTCCACGAGGTACTTTATATCAGCCATATACTTGTTTTTCAGCTTCACCAGCTTGCGGGGATCCGGCTCATCGCAGATCTCCGCGTAGTCAGCCGGATCGATGGGCACTCCGTACTTCACGGTGATACGTGTACGGAACTTCAGCCTGTCGCCGAAACAGACACCCACAGGCACTATCTTGGCACCCGAACGGGCAGCGATCAGAGCAGCACCGGAGTGACCGCGATGTACCTTGCCGTCCTTTGAGCGTGTACCCTCCGGGAAAATCATAAGGCTCCTGCCGTTTTTCAGGCTGTCGATGGAGTTATCGATAGCGCTGGTATCGCCCTTTCCGCGGGATACCGGGAAGGCACCAAGAGAGCGTATCAGCCATGCGAACAGCTTATTGCGGAACAGCTCCTCCTTAGCCATGAATGACAGGCTTCCGCGGGCAGCGCAGCCTACCAGCGGAGGATCCGCGTTTGTACGGTGATTTGAAGCATATATAACAGCCTCACCCTTCGGGATATTCTCCCTGCCCTCAAAATGCAGGCTGTAAGCGATCGAAAAGGCTATCCTCACAAGCCACTTAACAAAGCCGTACATTACTCAGTTTTCTCCCTGATGATGCGGATTATCTCCTCTGCGGACGTCTCAAGATCCAGCTTTGTAGTATCAACGAGTACCGCATCATCTGCCTGTTTCAGCGGAGACACAGCGCGGTTCATATCCTGCTCGTCGCGCTTGATGATGTCGCTGAGTATCTCCTCATAGCTTGGGCAGTCCGGCTTCTCAGCCAGTTCCTTGTATCTGCGGTTAGCGCGCTCTTCTGCTGATGCGGTGAGGAAGATCTTCACATCTGCATTCGGGAGCACTACTGTACCTATATCTCTTCCGTCCATGATAACGTTATTCTCACGGGCGATCTTCTGCTGTGTATCGAACAGATACTCTCTTACGGCCGGGATAGCGGAAGTGCGTGATGCAGCCATAGAGATCTCCGGAGTACGGATAAGACCGGATACATCGCGGTCACCGAGGTAAACTCTCTGAGTTCCGTCAACGAATCTCAGTGATACGTCAGCCGCCGGGAGAGCCTTCTCTATATCCTCGTCAGCGATATTGTTCTCGGTGATGTAGAGAGCTATTGTACGGTAAAGTGCGCCTGTATCCACATAGATGTAACCCAGCTTTGCTGATACCATCTTTGCTATTGTACTCTTGCCTGCACCTGCAGGTCCGTCTATTGCGATATTGATCGTGCTCATAATATTTTCTCCTTTATTTATTATTCAGCAGCTGTGCCGCTGATATTATCAGATCTGCCGTTACAGCCGCTATAGCCGTCACGCTTATGACAGCACAGGCAGGAACAGGCAGTTTTTTGCTTATTTTACCGGACAGCGGGTGAAGTCCATAGAAATACACTACCGCCAGAATGCCGAATATCGCGCTGGATATGACACATGAGCGGTCCAGTATAGACAGCGGCCAGGTCTCATAGGTCCAGAACTGCTGGTGGAAGATCGCTTCAAGCAGATACGAAGCACCCAGCTCAAAAACTGTAGTGACCGCGAAGGATACGACGAATATGAACGGTACACTGTGCTTTTTCCTGCCCATGACCGCAAGGAGCAGGAAAGCTCCCACGGCGTATATCGGCACTATCGGCATATGAAGTATACCGCGGTTGTCGAAATACCGGAACATTATCCATACTGTCGCCACCTCATAGATCCAACCGGCAAAGCCTGCCGCCATGAACTCGAAGGTATACCGGAACAGTATTCTCCATTTCTCCTTGTCCATACGCCCTCACATATACATTGCAGCACAGTAGGCTGTAGAAAAGGCTATCTGTAGGTTGAATCCGCCGGTGTACGCATCTGTGTCCAGCACCTCGCCTGCGAAGAACAGTCCCGGAAGCAGTTTTGACTCCATAGTTTTCGGGTCAACTTCCTTTACTGACACGCCGCCGCTGGTGATTATCGCCTCATCGATGGGGCGGAATCCGGAAATGCTCACGGGAAATGCCTTTATCAGCTCTCCGAAATGCATTCTCTGCTCCCTTGTGATGCCGTTTACCTTCTGTTCCGGAGCTATACCGGACAGTCTGGTTATCACAGGTATCAGCTTTGCCGGAAGCAGCTTACGTATACCGTTGATGAAGTCGCGGTTGAGATTTTCAGCGAAATCACGCTGAATACGTGCATCAAGCTGTTCCGGTGAGAGTCCCGGCTTGAGGTCGATCTTCACGCTGTACCTGTCCGGCTGCATATCGCGAATGTGGCTGCTTGCGCTGAGCACCAGCGGACCGGACATACCGAAATGGGTGAACAGCATCTCGCCCAGCTCACTGAAAATGAGCTTGTCGCGGTCGTACAGATTCAGCGTTACATTTCTCAGGGAAAGTCCCATCATCTCCGCACAGTACCTGTCACGGGAAGTCAGCGGAACGAGGCTGGGTTTCAGCTCAGTGACCGTATGTCCGGCGCTCTCAGCGAGGGTATATCCGTCTCCGGTAGAGCCGGTATTCGGGTAGGACTTTCCGCCGCAGGCTATAAGCACTGAATTGCTGCGGTACTCCTCGCCGCCTGCCTTAACTCCGGCACAGACGCCGTTCTCAGTTATCAGCTTGCTGACGCGCTTATTGATGATATGCACCCCGAGTCTTTTCAGCTCGCGGCTGAGTGCGTTGACAATGTCCTCCGCCTTGTCGCTGACCGGGAACACGCGGTTGCCGCGCTCGGTTTTCAGCGGAACACCCAGCTCCTCGAAGAAAGCCATAGTATCATATGCATCGAATGATGCGAACGCACTGTAAAGGAACCGCGGATTCACAGGGATATTCTCCATGTGCTCCTGCACCGGCGAGTTATTGGTCACATTGCAGCGTCCCTTGCCGGTTATTCTCAGCTTTCTGCCGATATGGTCATTGCGCTCGAACAGCAGAACGCTCTTGCCGAGCCGCGCAGCCTGTACAGCAGCCATAGTACCTGCCGCACCTGCGCCGATTATAATAATATCAGTCATAATTTCCCCTTAATAGTTT
>CADBNS010000041.1 GCA_902796065.1 Ruminococcus flavefaciens | reverse complement strand
TGACAAGGCAAAAATCCGCCGACGGGCTGTCGCCCTTCAAGGATTCTTAACGCAGTCACCGGCAAAATTTGACGAAAAGACGTGCATTCACCCTATGTGGACAGGTTCTGAGATAATAAATGCACGATACGTCAATATATCCGCACATTTGGTCATTGACAATCGCAAACATATATCGTAGAATATAAAGAGCAGCGCGAGAGCACAAAGCCAGTTACACCATGGCTGACTCGCCAGCTGCGATTCCTGAAACTTTGTAACCGGGGGACAAATCAAAAAGAAACTGCTTCACGTTGAAAAGACGATGGAGCAGTTTCTTTTTATGGTGATCAGCCGACGAGGCGGCCGTTCTGGTCGTAAGCGTAGGCATTGGAGCCGTAGACGACTACTTTAGAGTCGAGGGAGAGCATTTTATAGACAGTGCGGCTGCAATTGACTCTTCTGACGAGTTTTCGTTCATCGTAGAAAGCGACATCGATGAAATAGACGGAAACGCCGTTATCGCCGGAGGCTTCCGGAGAGTCATGGAAGAGCATGACATTACCGAAAGCTGCCTGAGAGTCAGGTTTAACGAGGTGTTTTCTGAACTCCTGAGCGGAGGGGAAAACGAAGAGCATGATAAGGAACACACCAATGACCGGCAGAACAGACGTAGCCAGCAGGCAGCCGTAGTTGATGGCAGTTTTCATAGTAAGCAGCCATGATAGAATGAGGGCGGCAGCAGAGAGCACGGCGACATAATTGGAAGCCATAGCCCGTGGAACGACAGCCATTTTGTTCTTATCGGCATCGGGGAAGGACAGATACTCCTCATGGGTGATCTTCCGGACCGGGCATTCGCCGATGCTGACCTGTTTAAAGCACAGACCGTCTTTCTGGCGGAAGATGGTAACAGGCTGGACTTCGCAGTTATCGGTAAAGATCTCCTGCATTTTAGGAGTGACATGGATATGGCACTCATCGTCGATATTGTTTTTAGATTTAGCATCTCCGTAAAGAAGTTCTCGTTCCATATCGGTAAGGTCATTAGATTTAGCATAGATGTTCACGGAAAAGGCCTCCTTTCACTCATTGATATAACAATATTGTATCATATAATATGCATAAATGTCAAGAGTAAAAGTAGAATTTTTCAAACAAAAATAACATTATTTTACGCTTCAGACTGTTTTCTGAGCATATAACGCCATTTAAATATAGCAATACCGATAATAATGATATATCCGATCACACTAAGAATGTCAGGGATCTGATCCAGGAAGAAGAAACCGAAGAGAGCGGCGAAGAGAACGATAGAGAAATCGTACACAGAGATCTCTTTAGCAGGAGCCTTGGAATAGGCTTTAGTAATGAAGATCTGACCGCCGGCAGCAGCGATACCGGTGAGAACGAGGCACAGCCATTGTCTGCCGGACATAGGTGAGTAGTTGAGAATGAGGTTAGGAGTAAGGATCAGGGTAGTAAAAGCGGAGAAGAAAGCGACGATTATCATACTGTTTTCGCCGCGCATACCGAGCTTTCTGACGAAGGTATAGGCGAGACCGGCACCGAGACCGCCGATAACGCCTGCGAAAGCGGGAAAGGCATCGAAGCCGAAGGAGGGTTTAACGACGAACATAGCGCCGATGAAAGCGATAATAACGGATAGCCACTCAAAGCGGTCAGCGGATTCACGGAGGACGAAGTAAGAGAAGATGATAGCGAAGAAAGGGGAGAGTTTGTTGAGGATAGAGGCATCGGAAATAGCCAGATGGTCAACGGCATAGAAGTTGCAGATCATACCGATACCGCCGGACAGAGAGCGGATCAGCAGGTATCTGATATTGCCCTTGCCGATGCGGGGAGGAGTTTTAGAGCGTATGAGGGTAACAGAAGCGACGATGAAAGCGAAGAAGTTTCTGAAAAAGCACTTCTGGAGAGTAGGCACATTGCCGGTAAGCCGGATAAACAGGTTCATAAGAGCGAAGCAGAAAGCGGAGATGATAATGAACACTATACCCATTTTATAATCAGAGCGTTTAGAGTCAGTCAAAAAAATACCTTCTTTCAATATACTGAATACAATTATACTCTATTATGAGCAGTAATGCAAGGGGAAAGGGTGAGCAGCGGAGTTGACCTGAGGGGGATTTGATGATATAATAAAAAGATGAACAATAAAGTTCAAATGGATATAACAAAATAGCTATCAGGAGGAGAAAAGATGAAAAAGCGAGATAACGACCCGGTGCAGAACAGGAACTGATAGCGGCATCGGGAAGAAGCAGTCAGGCAGCTGCACCTTAGAACCGACAATAAATAACGATAAGGAGTAGTTGAAATGAACAGAGAAGAACTGATAAGATACTGGAAAGAAGAGGAAAGCGCAGCCGTAATGAGCGGCTGGGATTTCAGTCATATAGAGGGCAGATACCGGAGCACAGACGATGAGCTGCCGTGGGACTACGGAGAGATAGTACGCCGGCATCTGCGCAGTACGGACAAGCTGCTGGACATAGACACAGGCGGAGGTGAATATCTGCTGACGCTGGGACATCCATACGCGCTTACCAGCGCAACAGAGGGATATCCGCCGAATGCAGAGCTATGCCGCAGGGAGCTTGGCAGGCTTGGCATAGATTTCTATGAAATGAGTGACTACAGCGCAATGCCCTTTGGTGACGGAGAGTTTGACATAGTCATAAACCGTCACGGCACATATGATGCGGCAGAGATATACCGCATACTGAAAAGCGGCGGATATTTTATCACGCAGCAGGTAGGCTGGAGGAATGACCGTGAGCTGATACAGCGTTTGCTTCCGGAAGCAGAAAGCCGGTACAAGGGCCATGAGCTTGCATCGCAGGCGGAGCTGTTCAGAGAATCCGGTTTCATCATAGAGGAGCAGGGCGAAATATTCAGTCCGATAGAGTTTTACGATACAGGTGCGCTGGTATGGTTTGCCGGAGTTATCCCGTGGGAGTTTGAAGGCTTCTCGGTAGACAGGTGTGAGTCTGCGCTGTTTGAAGCGGAGGCGGAGATACAGCGTACCGGACGGCTAAGCGGAAACATCCACAGATTTTACATAGCGGCGCGTAAGCCGTAACGAATAGGAGAAGAACGATGAAGGCAAAGGCAGCAGCGGCAGCCGCAGCAATGGCAGTAATGCTGATCCTTCCGGCAACAGCAGCGAGAGCGGCAGGCAGTGATCTGACCTCAATAGCCGCAGTACCGGATGCAGACGGAACAGTGACATTTGCGGACGGAGAGAAGTGGTATCAGACAGACAGCTTTGAGAACGGCAAGGAGTACGTAATAGGAGCTGAGGCAGGAGACGGAGCCGAGCATTTTCTGTGCATCGGCAGTGCTGACACACGCACACCGGTCTGGAAGTATTACCGTGAGACGATGGTAAACAGCCGCAGCAAATGGTACACATCGATATACAACGGGGTATACTCGCTGATAAGCTGGGAGGGCGGATTATCCACGGTATTCTCGCGGCGCAGCAAAGCCGCAGAGTACTGGGACTACAAAGACGGAGCGTTGTCATACACCTATGATGGAGCGACGGAGTATCTGAGCTGGAGCGGCAGTGGATACGGCATGACAGCGGACAAGAGTGCAGCAGCGGAGGTAAGGATATATACCCGCGGTGAGCAGCTTGGAAGGTGCATAGCAAAGCAGCCGGAGGCTGAGAGTTACGTACTTGCCGGAAGCGGCTATGCAGCGCCGGAGTTCAGCATAGAGCTGAAAGACAGTGAGATAATAGCAGATGAAGTGGTATGGTACGTAGACGGAGAGGCGCAGGAAAGCGGCGGAATGAGTTTTCTTGCAGAGCAGTTAGCGGACAAGCCGGCAGGGATACACAGGGTAAAGTGTCATATAGAGGGACACGACGGTAAGAACAACCATTACCGTGAGGACTCAGCGGAAGCGCTGTTCATCATAGCCAACGGAGTGGTACCTGATTCGGTGCTGACCTTTTCTGACGTACACGAGCAATATCGTTTCATAGGAGAAGCCATAGAGGAGATATTTGCGGAGACTGGCGGAAGGGTGCCGTCACTTGTGATAAGCACCGGTGACTGGGTAAACGGAACAGCAGCGGACCGCGAGCGCATGATGAGAGATCATTTCCCGCTGATGGAGTCATATCTTGGCGGACTTGACACAGTATACGTAGCCGGAAATCACGACTCCAGCGAAGCGGCGGCGGAGATGAGCATAGCAGCCGGACTTGGCGCAGATGAAAGCGTATCGGACGGCTGCGGAGTAGTCTACCGCGGCGGCACAGGAGCGGGAACCAACAGTAAAGCGGCGAAGGACATCGTGGTATACGGCATCAGCTGTGCAGCGATGGATAAATACACAGAAGCAGGCTTGCAGTACAGTTATGACAGCGTATGCAGGCAGCTTGAGGACTTTCTGAGGCAGGAGGCAAAGGATTATCATGGAGAGCTGATAATAATATCAGCACACGCCGGACTGCACACGCTGGGAATACAGCCTGAGAGCGTAAACCGCAGCGGAGCGAGGATAGGAGAATGGAGCGGACTATCGCCATACAATATTGACGGAGCCTATGACATGGTATCGCTGATAAACAAATACGCATCGGAGTACGGAATGGACATAATGTACCTGTACGGACACAATCATTCCAACGGAGAAGTGGAGTTTCTGCTGACGAGGGGAGACACGATAGTGAGCACCCGGAATTATGCAGAAAAGGATTACGGAGCGCAGCCATTGGAGTTCACCTATGGTCAGTCCGGATTCCTGTCCACGACCATAGGAGCGGCAGATGCGCACTACAGCTTCATATATCTTGACGGGGATCATATAGTCTACGATCTGAACAGACTTAGCAGACCCGCATCAAAGCGTCACACAGAGATACCGCTGAGGTACGAACCGCCGGTGACCACGACAACGGTTACAGCGGTGAGCACATCGACGCAGACCACAGCATCATCGGTTACATCGACGACAAAGCGGAGTGATAACAGGAACAGTCCGCACACAGGAGACAGCCGGAGCATGATACCGGCACTTGCAGTCGCAGCGATAGTGATGCTGTTCAGCCGCAGGAGAAGATAGGCATAAAAAAGCTCAGTCAGGGGGATAACCTGACTGAGCTTATAGAACCTGTTTTCACAAGTAGATTGGGCGGATTTTCGAGCATAATTTTATTGAGGGCAAGGAAAAATCATGCAGGAATGCTTTCAC
>CADBNS010000040.1 GCA_902796065.1 Ruminococcus flavefaciens | reverse complement strand
TTCGGTGCAGATACCCTCAGGACATATGTCCTCTTCATGGGCGAATACAGTGCAGCTATCCCGTGGAGCGACAGCTCACTGCGCGGATGCAAGAGATTCCTTGACCGTGTGGCAAACCTGTCAGAATCAGTGGTCGAAGGCAATGTACACGCACTGGAGAGCAAGCTCCATAAGACAATTAAGAAGGTATCCGATGACATCGAGAAGATGAAGTACAACACAGCTATCGCAGCGCTCATGACATTCATGAACGATGCTGAGGCTGAGTCAAATATCGGCAAGGAGCAGTACATGACACTGCTGAAGCTGCTTTGTCCGTTCGCACCGCATCTCTGTGAGGAGCTGTGGGAGTCACTGGGCGGAGAGGGATTCATCTCCATTGCAAAGTGGCCTGAATACGATGAAGCAAAGCTGGTAGATGATGAAGTAGCCATCGCAGTACAGGTAAACGGAAAGCTGAAAGCTACCGTATCAGTCCCTACAGACTGTGAGGAAAGCGTAGCAGTTGAGGCAGCTAAGGCAGACGAGAAGGTCGCAGCAGCTATCGACGGCAAGAGCATCATCAAGACCATATACAGAGCAAACAAGATACTGAGCTTTGTAGTTAAATAAGAACCTGTCCACATATCCGCCCTGAGCAGTCGGGGCGGATTTTTTCGTAGTTGATAAAATGTTGAAATACTCATTCTAACATATATACGGCAGACCATGTCTGCAAATACAATTACCGGAGTGATAGTATGTACAGTATTCTTGTAGCAGATGATGAAAAAGACGTAGTAAGCCTGCTGAAGGACTATTTTGAAATGAACGGATACCTTGTATACACAGCATATAACGGTATCGAAGCAGTAGAGGCGTCCTCACGCCGTCCCGATGTGATACTGCTTGACATAAATATGCCGGAGCTGAACGGACTGGAGGTATGCCGGCGCATACGCGAGCACGTAAGCTGCCCGATACTTTTCCTGACAGCCCGCGTGGAGGACAGTGACAAGATAACCGGATTCGCAGCCGGTGGAGACGACTACATCATCAAGCCCTTCTCACTGGACGAGCTGGGCGCCCGTGTTGCAGCACATATCCGCCGCGAGCACAGAGAGAGTGCAAATCATAACGTTCGCTATTTCGGCAGCGTGACCATAGACTACAATTCCAAGACAGTTACCGTAAACGGCAAGGAAGTGGACTTTGCAAAGAAGGAGTTCCAGATAATAGAGCTGCTCTCAATGGAAGCCGGACAGGTATTCGACAAGGAGCGTATCTACGAGCGAGTGTGGGGATATGACGCAGAGGGTGACAGCTTCGTGGTTGCGGAGCATATCCGCAGGATACGCGCAAAGCTGAGCAAATGCGGAGAGGACAGCCGCATTGAGACTGTATGGGGAATGGGATACAAATGGATAAAATGAAGAAACGGTTCAGCTCCCTTGAATTGGCGCTGATGAAGTACATACCGGTATGCTTTATCATATCGTTCATAGGAATCAGGCTGATAACGAAGATGTCGCAGCTGTGTGAGCAGCAATACCGAAGTCTACACCATGTTTCCGCAATAGACATCAATAATGGCAGAGTGGTATGGAGATTTGAAAGCGGCAGCCGCATAATATACTGGCTACTGTGCAATATGCAGTACATACTGATACCGCTGCTGGTGATAGCGTGTGTATGTGCGGCAGGCTATTTTTTCTACCGCAACGAGTTGAAAAAGCCGATCGATTCGCTGATGACGGCAGCGGAAAAAATATCACACAATGAGCTTGATTTCACCATAGACTACAGCAAGGAAAACGAAATGGGAACGCTCTGCCGTGCATTTGACGATATGCGCAGGAAGATAAACGACAGCAACATGGAGCTATGGCACTCGCTGGAAGAGCGCAAGCGTCTCAGCTCAGCCTTCTCCCACGACCTGAGAACTCCATTGACGGTGCTCAGAGGTTACGTTGAGTTCATGCAGAAGTACGAAGACCGGATAACTCCGGAGAAACAGGCAGAGATACTGGAAAAGATGAACAGCCAGATACTTCGCCTTGAGAACTACACGCAGAAGATGAACTCAGTGCAGAAGCTGGAGGACGTAGTACCGGAGATAAAAGCTGTATCACTGGCGGAGCTGACCTCGCAGATAGAAAGCTCCGGAAGGCTGCTGTGCGAAGATATGAAGTATCATTTCAGCGGTCCCGACAGCGACATGGAAGTATACACCGACCCGGAGATAATCATGCAGGTCTGCGAGAATCTGGTCTCCAACGCCCTCAGGTACACCGATGACTCCATAGCAGTAAAGGCAGACATATCCGGCGATATGCTTAGCATATGCGTATCGGACAACGGAAAGGGCTTCACCGCAGAAGCGGCAGCCAACGCAGCAAATCCCTTCTACCGTGACGACAAGGACTCATCAGTGCACTTCGGACTTGGACTGTATATCTGCCGCGTACTGTGTGCAAAGTGCGGAGGTACGCTGAAAATCGGCAATAATGAGTTTGGCGGAGGAGCAGTTACAGCAAAATTCAGAATAAATAGATAAAAAGTTGAAAAAGGCATAGTATCATATAGTCACAGCAGAAAAAGCTGTGACTATTTTTTATGGAGGAACAATATGGAAAACAAGATAGAGATAAAACACGTTGACAAGTATTACGGCAGAAAACAGGTCCTCTATGATATAGACCTGACCATAGAAAGCGGAATGTTCGGACTTCTCGGCAGAAACGGAGCCGGAAAGACCACGCTTATGAAGCTCCTTGCAGCACTGCACAAGAAAAAGAGCGGAGAGATCACCGTATGCGGAGTACCCATAGAGCACGAGAAGAAGATACGTGAGATGACAGGTTATCTGCCGCAGGATTTTTCGATATACCCGTCCATGACCGTAGATGAGAGCCTTGAGTATCTGGGTATCCTGTCCGGAATGAAGAAGGAGGACATCCGCAAGCGCAGGGATATGCTCATAACACGGGTGAATCTCAACCAGCAGCGCCGGAAGAAGATAAAGGAGCTGTCCGGAGGAATGAAGCGGAGACTCGGCATAGCACAGGCATTGCTGCACGATCCGAAGATACTCATAGTTGACGAGCCCACAGCCGGACTGGACCCCGAAGAGCGCATACGTTTCCGCAATCTGCTGACGGAGGTAGCAGAGAACCGCATCGTCATACTCTCCACTCACATTGTCGGCGATATAGAGGCATCATGTGAAAATCTGGCAGTAATGAACGAAGGACGCATACTCTGGAGCGGCAAGGTAGCCGACCTGATAAGTCAGGCGGAAGGCAAGGTCTACTCCGTGAATGCAGACGCCCGGTTCATAAATCAGCTTCGCGGTCAATACACAGTGACCGAAACCATACTACAGGGACAGTACGTCCACGCGCGGATAGTATCCGATGGATACCCTGACATAGTGGGAGCAGTAAGCGAATCACCTAACCTTGAGGACGCATACATATGGTGTCTGAAGAGCCACGGATACAGTGTAATGGGAGGTGAAGAGGAATGAGACTATTTATGAAGGAATGCAGAAAGCTGCTGCACTCTGTGATATACTACATATTCCTATTCATGGTACTGCTTACCTTCCTGACGCAGTTCCGCAACGACCTGTACCTGCACGGAGCCGATATAAGACCAACTTCAGCCGGCAGCGGGGAATACATGAAAGAGGGCAATGATCCGGACAAAATAATCCCTGCCGCAACAGAAAGCCTGCTGATGGACTACATGAACAACAGATATGTCACATATCCGCTGGGATTCATTAAGGTCGTTCATCTAAACAATGGTGACAGGCAGAAAATGGCGCTGATACTGGAGCGTATAACGGGACTGAGCGCAGAAGAGATAGAAACAAAGCGCAGTCAGTACGCATCTGAGATCGGAATATACGATGATTACGTAGAGTTTCCGAATATGTTCAGCTACGAGATCCCGCAGGATCTTGGCATTGACGAATTCCGAACACTCATGTACGAGGCAGATGATATTCTCGGCGGAGGCTCCTCATATGCCGAGGAGAACCTGAGCGGAATGTTTGGTCTGGAGCCTATGACATATGAGGAGATAATGGCGGAATACGACGATTTCGAGTACAATGACAGGATAACCAACGGCTATGCCCGTCTCAACTGTGACTATTACGGAATATTCATGATTCTTTTCGTGGTATTCGTAGCCGCATTTTTCCTGACATACGACAGAAGGAGCCATATGGAGCAGCTGATCTACTCACGGAAAATATCCTCATTCCGGCTTGAAATGACCAGATACGCCGCACTGTCATTCATGATGTTCCTGCCGCTGTTAGTAATGGCAGCATGGGCGCACATACTCATAATAAAGTTCTATCCCGATGCCGACCTTGACCATTTCGCAATGTACAAATACACGTTAGTATGGCTGCTGCCGACAGTACTTTCCGGAACCGGACTTGCAATGCTGCTGACAGAGCTGTTCTCCGGCATAGCAGCGATACTGATACAGTCCGCAGTATGGTTCATAACCTGTATGAAAGGCAGTCTTACGGGAAATATAGGCAAATTCGACCTGATAATAAGACACAATACAAATATGGAAAGGCAGCTGTTCATGGATCAGCTCAACAATTTCATATTCAACCGCTGCTTCTGCACCATAGCAGGAATACTCTGCGCAGTACTGGCAGCGATAGTATTCGGACTGAAGAGGGAGGGAAGATTCAATGGATTCAGGCTGCTGGATAAGGTGTTTAAGCATAAATCTAAGGCGTAACTCACTGGTGCACATAGCTGCTGCTGTACTGCTTACACTGCTTGTACCGGTATTGTTCAGCATATCCGCATTACCCGAATCGCTGGCAGCTCAGCCGCTTGAGATGTACCTGCCGCTGACAGGCATGGTGCTGCTTGTACCGGTGATACTTCCCGAGCAGGACAAGGCTGTGCTTGAGACAGTGAGGTCGCGCCGCACAGAACAGCTGAGCATATACATCATGCGCATACTGTACTCAGCCGCAGTAATAGCGGTACTCTACACCGCAGTAGTATTGCTGATGCGGTACAAAGAGAGTGATATACCGCTGTATATGATAGCCGGAGGAACAGCCGGAGCACTGTTCACAGGTGCACTGGGATTTGCCGCAGCCTGCACAGCAAATAACGCCATAGCCGGCTATATGGTATCGATGTTCTATTATCTGCTGAACTATACCGCAGGCAGCAGACTGGGACGTTTCTATCTGTTCTCCGTGACCACAGGAGCAGACATAAGCAAATGGTGGCTTGCAGCCGGAGCACTTATACTTACCGCAGCCGGACTTGCGGTAATGAAGCTGACAAGAAGAATATAGGCAATACCGCACAAAGATTGTGCTGAAGATGCGCCGTGAGATTTTTCGTCAGATTGTATAGAAATTCCGCAGGCATACTGAC
>CADBNS010000039.1 GCA_902796065.1 Ruminococcus flavefaciens | reverse complement strand
GTCGCCCTTCAAGGATTTTTAACGCAGTCACCGGCAAAATTTGACGAAAAGACGTGCATGAATCCCTATGTGGACAGGTTCTAATAATTAAAGCCGTGACGGTGCATTGCTGCTGCCGTCACGGCTGTATTTTTACTCTCTTACAAACCAGAATCCGTCTCCTGCTCCGTATACATCATCGCCCCAGAACAGTCCGACTTCTTCACCGTCCTGTGATATTTTCAGATAACCGGTTCCGTCTGTAAAATTCGTTTCTTCTGTGTAGCTTCCGTCCTCACTGTACCTGCGGCAGCCGGAAACACAGTCTGAATAACGCAGCATATTGCGTCCGTCAAACTCTCCGGTCATATCCCATACCGCCACATCACTTGCAGAACAGCCCCAGCTGATGTGTACGCTGTAATTGCTGTCCTCGATTTTGGTGACAGTTATCTTTGCTCTTCCGCTGCGGCTTTCTCTGAATTCACCCTCAAACAGCTCCGCAAGGTCAAGCTCCGGCACCTCCGTCTCTGTAGCAGGCTCCGGTATTTCGTACTCCAGTGTGATCGTGCGCTCAGGCTCCTGCACCGGACTCATTTCGATCGCATTCGCAAGATCTACTGCTGCGGCTCTGTCAGTTCCTGCCATATTGTCAGTTACCTGCATATCGACTCTTCCGCATCCGCACAGCATCAATGCTGCCGCTGCAAAACATATTACCCTCTTCTTCATTGCTATCTCTCCTGATCATATATGCTTTTTCTATGTTTTCTAAAACTTATGTATACATCAGTCTTATTTTTGCCTTACATATATAATATTCCGAAAAAAATGCCAAAGTGTTACGCTTTCCAATGATTTTCGGCACTATGCACAAATACCGGCGTGTCGGATTGTTGCTTATCCACTACCCACGCCGGTATTTTTATCCTATTTTGCAGCACTTACTCTGAACTTTCCGTCCTCTGCTGTCAGCTCTATCCTACCGCCCTTCTTCAGACTGCCGAACAGTATCTCGTCTACAAACAACGGCTTTATTTCGTTGCGTATCACACGGTCTACCTCTCTTGCTCCGAATTCCGGCGTCACGCCCTTAGACAGTACAAGCTCCCTTGCGCTGTCATCGGCGGTGAACTCTATCTTCCGCGCTTTCAGCTGTGCTCCAAGCTCGTCCAGCTTCTTGCCGATTATCAGCTTCGCCATTTCTTCGTCCATGCTGTTGAATACCACGACCTTGTTGAGTCTGTTGCGGAATTCCGGCTGGAAGGTCTGTTTTACCGCCTCCATTATGGCACTCTCGTCAAGGCTCTCGCTGTGAAAGCCTATGGTGCTCTTGCCTACACGGTCAGCTCCGGCGTTGGAAGTCATTATCACTATTACATTGCGGAAATCCGCTTTTCTGCCCTGATTATCCGTCAGCGTCGCGTAGTCCATGACCTGCAGCAGTATGTTGTATATGTCACTGTGTGCCTTCTCTATCTCGTCCAGAAGGAGCACTGACGACGGAGTCTTTCTGACCGCTTCTGTAAGCAGTCCGCCGTCCTCGTAGCCCACATATCCCGCCGGTGAGCCTATCAGCTTTGCAGCTGCGTGTTTTTCGCCGTATTCGCTCATATCAAAACGTATCAGCCTGACCCCCAGCTCGTCTGCAAGGCTCTTCGCGATTTCCGTTTTGCCTACTCCTGTGGGACCTACAAACAGCAGACTCGCCAGCGGCTTATTCTCCTCCAGCAGTCCCGCCTTCGAGAACTTTACTGCGTTCACTACCTGATCGATGGCTGTATCCTGACCGAATACGCGCTTTTTCAGCTTCTCCTCCAGCACTGCAAGTCCGGACAGGTCATCTGCTGATACTGTCTCCGCAGGTATGCGGCATATGGTGGTCAGCACCTCGTCTATCACAGACTTGTCCACCACCTCACCGGGATCATGTATCTTCCGGTATGCTCCCGCCTCGTCGATCAGGTCTATCGCCTTGTCCGGAAGAAAGCGCTCGTTTATGTACTTGGAACTCATATGTACTGCATACTCGATCACTCCCCTGCCGTAGACTACTCCGTGGAATTTCTCGTAACCTCTCCGCAGTCCCTCAAGGATATGTATGGTCTCTTCCTCAGTAGGTTCCCTGATCTCTATGTTCTGGAAACGTCTCACAAGGCTTTTATTCTTCTCGAAATACTTCTTGTATTCATCAAAGGTCGTGGCTCCGATAAAACGCATCTTTCCGTCGGCAAGGTACGGCTTCAGCAGGTTCGATGCGTCAAAGGCTCCCTCACCTACTGCTCCGGCTCCGGAGAGATTGTGTATCTCATCGATGTATATTATTGGCTTATCTTCCTTGCCTATCTCCGTCAGCACCTTCTTGAACCGCTTCTCAAAATCGCCGCGGTACTGCGTTCCGGCAAGCATTCCTCCCAGATCAAGGGCAAACACCTTCGCACCCTTCAGCGGGTCCGGTACGTCGCCGTCATTGATACGCTGTACAAGTCCGTAGGTCAGTGCAGTCTTTCCTACGCCCGGCTCTCCGATGTGCAGCGGATTGTTCTTGTCCTTGCGGCAGAGTATCTGTATCGTCCTGTCCAGCTCCGGCTCTCTGCCTATCAGCGGATTGGCTCCCGATACTGTTTCGTTCATGCACGGAGCGTACATTCTCCATCCGCTGCGGCTCTCATCAGGCTCAGACGACTTGTTGATAACTGCCTTCTCATTGTAGGAATTCTCTTCTGCGTATAACATCTCCTGAAAAAGCACCATTTCTGATATGCCCTGCTTTTCAAGGAAATATACCGCATAGCAGTTGTCAAGGTGCCACAGTCCGTATATCAGATGCCGCAGTTCGACCTCTTTCTTACCGCAGTTATAGGCGCACATTGCAGCATCATCAAGCATCTTTCTTACTCCGTCGGAAAGCTCCGGCTTACCTGCATAGCCCTTGTCCATATACTCCTCTGCATATTCTTTCAGGTATCTTTTCAGGCTGTCTATATCGCCTCCGCAGTTCTCAAACGCCTCCGCAAACACATTGTTGCGCAGTATCATCAGCAGCACTATCTCCGGAGTTACATACTCATAGCCCTTGCTTTTCGCATATTCTTCGGCGCTGTATATTATGTCCATCACTTCATTTGACAGCTCCATACTATGCCTCCTCTATAGTCATTCTGAACGGGAATCCTTCTTCTCTCGCCCTTGCAAGTGCTTTATTTACCTTCGTTGACGCTATGTCATACGGATACTTTCCGACTACAGCCTGTCCGCTTTTGTGTACCCTCATCATCAGCGCCTGCGCCGTGACATCGTCCTTGCGGAATATATCAATAAGCACACCCACCACGAATTCCATTGTGGTGAAATCATCGTTCAGCATTATCACGTTATACTGCTTCGGCTCCATGATCCTGCTGTCTGTGCGCTCCTTTAATGCTCCCTTTTCTCCCATGTGATCAACTCCATCCGATATTTTCAGCTATACAGCTCATTCAGTCAGCTTACGCCTCATGAGGCAAAGATCATATACATTCAGCACTCCGTCGCCTGTCAGGTCCGCTGCCTTCCAGTCCTTCAGCTCGCTTGTGCTGTCAAGCAGCCACTTCTGGAGCACTACCGCATCTGTTACTGTCAGCTCTCCGTCTCCGTTGGCATCGCCTGTAGCCTCAGCCGGCTTCTCCCCTCCGGGTACGTATATCTCACTGAATTCCTGATCCTCTAAGCAGAAATACCATAAAGTATCGTCAAGGCGCTGGAAATAGATGTATGTCTTTCCGGCATCCTTATCTGTCAGAAGCCTTACGACCTTCTTTACACCGTTTATAGCATGATGATCGTCCTTGTAAGCTATCGTCAGCTTGTCATCTGCGGTTATGTGTGTCCAGATATTTTCCTCAGCAGGTTCGTAATAGTCACGCTTCAGTATGTGGTACTCCTTGTAGGTTTTGCTCCAGTCCGGCTTCTCACCCGGCGTGAACTCCTTGTTTCCGCCAAGTGAATAGTATTTTCCGTCAAGTGTTCTGTAACCGCGTACCATTTTTCCTTCTGTATCATAGTAATCGTCCACATCTATGACGTTCTGCGCTCTCTCCATCATACTATACTCATAGTCAGAGCCAAAATTGCTCCAGAGCACATCATTCTCATCGACGAACATATCGTAGCCTACCCACTTAGGATTCATGATACCGGTCTTTTTTACCTGTATTACCGGCTCATCTCCTTCAAAGGATACAGAGTACCACACCACTTCACCGGTCTTGGATATGTAGTAGTGTCTCTGATTGTATGGGCAGGACTGATAGTCGTCAGCTATCTTGTATAATCCGGGCTTGCGGTCAACGGTATAGGTCACCCACATCTGTCCGTCCTCTGTTATGGCGGCGCTGTTCTCAAGACGGCTGAACTTCTGTCCCTCTATCTCATTCTTGTTGAAATACAGAGTTCCGTCTTCCTTCAGCAGCATCTCTGTGCTGTACGACTGATTGTTCTTAGCTTTCGATGAAGCATACATGAAATCCTTTACGCCTGTGTCGAGAAGCTGCATTTCCTTGCCTGTGAATCCGTACATATCCCCGTGATCTATCATGAGAAACGGTGAATAGTATACGCTGTTGTGGAAATCCAGCTCTCCCTCAGTGTCACGAAGCTCCTTATTCTCGGACTTCATCGGTAATACGGTGATATGTCCTGTGAAACGTTCCACATCATCTACGTATATATGATAGTCTGTCTCTCCGGCAGATACTCCGTATATGCCTCTGATACAGTCGCCTCGTATCGAAGATATTTCTCCGAACTCAGCTATGCTTTCATCATCTATTACGATTCTGGTATCGTGACCGAACAGTATGTCCTTAGGATACGCTCCGCCGACCTCTTCATAGCCCTCTTCTACAGTCACATCAACGCAATTCATGACCGCAAGACGCTGTTCAAGTGTCACGTCCTTCATTCCGATCTCACAATTTGTAAGGTTCAGCTCCTTCACAAAGGATATGTCCGTTATGTTCTTGCAGCCAAGCGACAGTCTGCGCAGCGACGGCATCTCCTTCAGCTCGGGGATCTCTGTCATATCTCCGCCGGATAAGCCAAGATACTCACAGTTCTTCATATCTGCAAGCCATGAAAGGTCCGCACCGTCCTCTATTTCCAGTGATACCTCCCTGACCTTTTCCAGCTCCTCCTGCGTGAATACTCCGTCACTGTCCAGGTCGTACTTCCAGCTGATGTCCATGAACTGATCGTATATGTACTTGTCTATTTCTGCCGGTACTGCCTTCTCCGCTGCGACCGCATTGAAAGGCATACTGCACATCATTATTCCGGCTGCTGCTATTGCTGATATTATCTTTTTCATCAATTTTCCTCCTTATTCTGTGTCTTACGACACATTCTGAATGCATACCATTCCATTATACATTATTATATACCATAGCACACAAACGGTCAATAGTAAAATCAAAAATGTCTTTCATATCCCCTTCCGACAGGGCACAAAAAATATGCTCATAAGTAGTACTCAGCCTATAATCTACAATCAGTAAAACGCTGAATATGATCAGCTCCTTTTTTTCTCTCATTTACCGTAAAATTATACAATTATTATGACTCTGATTGTATAATACACCGATAACGATTGACTTATCATATAATATATGATATAATAATTACAAATCAAGTACGATAACGCTTACAGCGCGTATATCTGAGCGGAGGTGATTCTTCAATGACCGGTCCCATTAAAAATATCGCATTTTTCGGCTGCGCTCTCACCAGCAGATACAGATCCGGATTGTGCAAATGCTTCAACAATGCTGCTAAAAGAATAGGAGCAAGTATCATCTACTTCAACTCCCTTGGTAAAATAGGCGAAAAGAATACAGAATACGGCGAATGTGAATATGACCTCATCGACTACATCGACCTCGACCAGTTTGATGGGATCATCTACGACGGCGAAGGATATAACGTAGAAGGTGCCGCAGAAAAGGTCATTGAAAAGCTCCGTACTGCCAAGTGTCCCGTTATATCTATCAGCAGCTACGTCGATGGCTTCTATAACATCGATTTCGAGGACGCATCAGGTATGCGAAAGCTCGTGGAGCACTTTATCGATGTCCATAAGCATACAAGAATAGGCTTCATGTCAGGTTACCTCACCCACCCCGATGCACAGCTGAGACTCCGCGAATTCAAGGCTGTCATGCGCGAAAGAGGTCTTCCTGAGGAAGGTGCCGGTATCTTTGAGGGTGACTTCTGGTTCAATAAAGGCAATGAAGCTGCCGATTTCTTCCTGTCCCGTCCGGAACGTCCTCAGTCTATCGTCTGCGCCAACGACTATATGGCTATCGCACTTATATCTGCTTTCAAGCTGCGCGGTATAAAAGTTCCCGACGATATTGCCGTTTCAGGCTTCGACGGTTCCGTCGAAAGCAAACAGTATATCCCCCATATCACCACCGCTACACGCGAAAGAGAGGATATTGCCAATATAACTATGAAGCTCCTCGTGGAGCTGAAAACAACCGGTACCGATCACACCGACCATACCGTTTCTCCCCGCACTATTTTTACCCAGTCCTGCGGCTGCATACCTATCGACTTTAATACCGCACTACAAAACGTCGATGATTTCTACAACGACATCAGACTCTTCGACTATTGCCTCAATGATACCGAAGCTGCTATGCTGAAACTCAATAAGGTAGAGGAGCTGGATTCCCTCGAACACGCTTTCAGAGAATGCGCTACCAACTTCGGCGACTATTCCGCCTTTTTCCTGTTCATGCAGACCGATACACGCGGCTGTCTTTCCTGTACAAGCAGCTTTGATTCTCCTGCCGGCATATTCCGGCCTGTGATATGGATCGATGAGAAAAATGAGTTCATCAGAGCTGATGGTCCTATGACAAGCTCACATATGATACCGGTAAGAAAATCTGACGTTCCCCATTTCTACTACATCACCAGTACCTACTGCGCTGAGAGAATGTTCGGCTACGCACTTATCGAAATGAAGGACGACGATATTTTCAGCGACTTCTATAATATCTTCCTCCTTAACCTTTCCGTGACTATAGAACGTCTCTGGAAAAACGATAATATCAGGCAGCTCTACAAAAAACAGAAGGCTCTGTATGAAAAACAAAAGCAGCTCAGCGTTCATGATGAGCTGACCGGTATGTTCAACAGACGCGGCTTCGATGAGGCTTCAAAACGCGCTATCAGCAGCCTGCGCGACAAATGCACAGTCTGTACCATGGTCCTCGATATGGACGGTCTCAAACGCATCAATGATGTCTATGGCCACAGCGAGGGCGATATTGCTATCAAAACTGCAGCGGATATTATTACCGCCTGCTGCACCTCCAATGAGATCGCCGGACGCACCGGCGGTGATGAGTTCTATGTGTATGCCTCGGATTACTCACAGGAAAAACTGGACAGCTTCAATTCCAACCTGCTGCGGCTTTGCGATGAGTATAACAAGAATCACGATAAACCCTACAAAATAGAACTGAGCTACGGCGGATACCTCTGCGAGACCGATAATAATGGCAGTATCGAAGAGTTTATGAAGATCAGCGACTCAAGAATGTATGAGCAGAAAATGTCCAAGCCTAACAGAAGAAAACGCGAGGTCTGATACCCCTCTCTTTTTGAAATCTCCCCCGAACGGATATGTTTCATTCCGTTCGGGGGAGTCTTTACTCGTTTTCTCTTTTGTAATAGTATTCCTTTATCAGTTCCATCATTTCCCTGAACGCCGGCTTACAGCCCGGTATGAAGTACTGGACTGCAAAACAGTGGTGCATTCCCTTACCTACGTGTATCACGCACTCCGCTCCCGCATTGCGGTAGCTTTCTGCATATACCGGCGCAAATGCATACAGCACCTCCGCACTTCCATAGTAAAAATGCGTTACCGGTGCGTTGCGGAAATCTCCGTGTGCTGTGGCAAGATACTTCTCCGGCACTTCGTGTCCGCAGCACATTATCTCTCTGGCTGTGTACATGAACCTCTCCGGTATCATTAAGTCACGCTTCGCGATCAGATGAAGATCACGCCGCTCTGCCTCATTTACCGGTACGCTTCCCGGCGATATTGGTATGAGCATTCCCGGCATCGGGATCGATCCTCCGCTGTCATTGCACTCGTTGATGTAGGTTATAAGATCAAGTATCAGCGCTCCGCCGGAGGAAAATCCCAGAAATACTATATCTTCCGGTGCATAGTACCTCAGCATCTTCTCGTAGCACTCCGCTATCATCTTTACATTCTCCAGCATATCATGCTCGTGACACATAGGATAGTACGGGAACCATACATCGGCTCCTGTGATTTTCGCTATTTTACGCGATAAACCTACATCTCCGCTGTCAGAGCCAAGTACCATGCCTCCGCCGAATACGAACAGTATCGCTCTGCTCTTGCGCACTATATCTGTATCTATCTCAAGGCAGTGATATGCTCCCTGTATCAGATGATCGGTATAGTGTGCCTTTCCGTCAGCAGGCATCTTGTAATGGCGTCCCTTTGCGTTGGACTTCGCCGCATTTGCAAGGATCTCCTCCTTCGTGCCTGACAGAAGCTCTTTGAACTTCATCTTTTTAACTATCGCCATTACAGCCTTATATACTGCAAAGTCTCTGGAATCAGGCGCTTTTACTACCCTGTCCCTTTCATCAAATCTCATATCTGCGCCTCCTGTTTCACTTTGTCCTTCTTATATAGAAATCACAGCGGTCTCCGCCTTTGCCTAATGTAGTCTTGCGTATGAACTCCAGTCCGGGCAGATTTCCATAGCTGCGCTCGTCGTTTTCACAGAATATCTTAGTCAGCTCCGGGCATCCAAGCTCCGTAAAATACCGGCAATAAGGGCATTCAAGTATGTCCATGCGGTATTCTCCCTTCTTATTCTCATAGAACCTGTTGCGGAATCCGCTTTCGCTTCCAAAGTTCTTCTTCGTCATCGAGTCCCACATACCGACGAATACACTCCGCATGAACGGTATCTTCATGAATCCGCCAAGCATCCTGCCGATGCTCTCAGTTTTCCTGATCGCTGTATTCTCTATCAGCGAGTATGCCTTGTCTGCGTCCATGTACTCCTTTGCTGTAAGATATATTGCCGCTGACGGGAATATATACTCGTCCGTATGCTGATGAACTCCCGCTAGTATGTTTTCATATTTCTTCATTATGCTTTCAAGGCGCTCAGTTGCCTGACTCCACATCCTGCTGTTCTGCTCCGGAGTGAGATAGCGTCCGGCATCCTCTTTTATTGCCGCCTTTTTCTTCATTATCTGTGCAGCTGTACTCATTGTCCATGCTCCTTTACCAAAAGTTAGTATCAACAAACATATTATACCACATATCCTCTCTGATTTCAAGCTTTTTCTTCCTATATGTAAGAACCTGTCCACATAGGGATTCATGCACGTCTTTTCGTCAAATTTTGCCGGTGACTGCGTTAAGGCAACACCGTACAAAGACC
>CADBNS010000038.1 GCA_902796065.1 Ruminococcus flavefaciens | reverse complement strand
GATATTCTACAAGGACGGCGTGCTTGACTTCTCCAACTTTATCGAGAAGCTCCAGAGCGGACTTGATCTGGATATCCACTGCGGAAATGCGATCGGACTCATGGCATTGGCGAGCAATGATTTCAGGGTGCAGAACGGCTATCAGACGAACACAGCGTTCATACACAACGGAAACCAGGTAAATTTAGCGATCGTAAACAAGAATGAGCTTTCAAATGATTATGTGTCTTATACATCTATGATAGAGAAGTATATAGTATGCCCGAACGGAAGGTCATACGAGGGTTATCCAAACGGATCAGTAAAGGCAGAGCTGTCAAGGACAGCGATGCTGAACGCATTTTACGAGATCTACTCAAAGGATAAGACTCCGGTGCTATATGAGCTGACGGACGGCGACAAGACTAACATCAACACAGACAACGTGTTCATGGCGCTGATGAGGGGCGAAGAACCGGTAAAGAATCTGGTAGATGATATTATAGCGAAGTATACAGTGCTTCTCAACAATATTGCGATCAGTCATTTTGCGAAGAAGATAGTGCTTCACAACTACAAGCTGAACGAGAAGCAGTTTGACTATGTAAAGCGTGAGATGATCCGACTTGTAAGCGAAGATATCGCAGACAGGGTCGTACTGAGCAAGCTGGAAGGAAAGAACAACTTCCTTGGCGGATGTGCATTGATAATCCAGGACAATTTCTATGTACGCGGCGGAATGCAGTAAAGCGGCGTATAGCGGGAGATCATTCAGTATGGTAAACTCGTAAAGAAACAGCCTGAGGGCGGAGGGATCCGTTCTCAGGCTGTTTTTGGTAAACGGGGTATGTACGCTCCTACGGCATCATAAGGAGCGTGGGGGGGAGTATCACCGGTCAGCGGAGGCGCTCAGAGCGATCTCCTCATCTCTGCGGAAGAGGAAAGAGATGCACCACACGGCAGAAATAGCCACAAGAATGTAAACAGTTCTTGCGATAAGGCTGCCGGAGCCGCCGAAGAGCCAGGCGACGAGGTCGAGTTCAAAGATACCGACCAGACCCCAGTTTATTCCGCCCACGATGAGCAGAATAAGAGCGATCTTGTTCCACATAGAGTGTCATACCTCTCTGAAAGAATTAGGCGCTTAAAGGTAAAAGAAAGCGTCTGAGAATAGTATATGAACAGATGCGGCGGATAATACAGGGAAAAGATGGCAAAAAGAAAGCACTTTCAAGAAGAAAGTGCGATGCTTATTATTAAAAAATAATGTAGAAATGCGATTATTTAACGATGAACTTGCTGATATCCTTGAGAAATGCTTCGCCATCGTCAGTATGTGCATTGAGCTCGATGGGCTTGGAAAGGTCGAGGCTGAAAATACCCATGATAGACTTAGCATCTACTGCGTATCTTCCGGAAACGAGATCAATGTCGAAGTCGTACTTCATAACGATGTTGACGAACTGCTTAACGTCATTGATTGCCTGAAGGGAAACTGTTGCCTTTGTCATAAATACATTACCTCCAATTCAAAGTGATGTGTGGTGTTTTTTATCGTTTATTTCATTTTCGTTTGCAGCTTTTCCTTACTGCACTTACATAATAGCACTAAACCGGAGTGATGTCAAGGCACTTGAAAAAAATTCGTAAATTTAGTATAATAAAGATGACGTTTAGATTTGATAATATGTTAAGAATGGAGAAGGATTGTTATTTATAGTGTACAAAAAGATTTGTGTCGATTTGTGCAGTATTAACATAAGAAAAGGCTAAAAAGGCTAAAGGAATGAGAAAGCGGTATGAATAAAGTATTATTTATTACATTTGGCTGTAAAGTGAACCAATATGAGACAGAGGCATTAAAGAGCGTATTTTCGGCGAAAGGCTTTGATGAAAGTAGATCTGCTGAGGAAAGTGACGTCATAGTGGTAAATTCATGCACAGTGACAGGCAGCGGAGACAGCAAGTCGCTGTACGCAGTACGCAAGCTGAGGAAGGAGAACCCGGAGGCGGTGATAGTACTGACCGGCTGTCTGCCGCAGGCGGCACCGGACATCAGGGAGCGCATACCGGAGGCGGACATAATAACCGGCACGAAGGAGCGCAGCGGCATACCCGACCTTGTACTGCGGTACATATCTGAGCGTGAGCGCATCGTAGAGGTAGGCAGATACGGCACACACGATGCATTTGAGAGCATGGAATACCGCAGCACATTCAGCCGGACGCGGGCATTTGTGAAGATACAGGACGGCTGCAACTGTTTTTGCAGCTATTGCATAATCCCCTACGCGCGGGGACGATGCCGGAGCAAATCGCCGGAGGAGCTGCGTCGTGAGATAGAGATGCTTGCTGAGACGGGGCACAAGGAGATAGTACTTGTGGGTATAAATCTGGCATTTTACGGAGCGGAGTACGGCTTGCGGCTGGCAGATGCGGTAGAGGAGTGCTGCGGAGTTGAAGGGATAGAGCGTGTACGGCTTGGCTCACTGGAGCCTGAGATGCTGCGTGATGACGACCTTGAGCGGCTGGCGAAGCAGTGGAAGCTGTGTCCGCAGTTCCATCTGTCGCTGCAATCGGGCAGTGACAGGACGCTGAAAGCGATGAACCGGCGCTACACCGCAGAGGAGTACTATCAGCTGACGCAGAGGATACTGCGGTATTTTCCGGACGCAGCCTTCACCACAGATATAATGGTAGGATTTCCGGAGGAGACAGAGGAGGACCACATAGAGTCCATGGAATTTGCTGAGCGGATCGGCTTTTCAAAGATACACGTATTCCAGTACTCACCGCGGCAGGGAACACCGGCAGCGAAGATGGAGCAGGTGAGCAAGCCGGTAAAGGAGCGGCGTGCGGACGAGATGAAGCAGCTTGGGGAGAGGCTGCGTGAGGAGTACCTGTCCGGACAGGTCGGCAGGATAGTACCGGTACTGTTTGAGCGCGAAAATTCGGCAGAATATCATCAGGGATGCGCGCCGGATCATACGCTTATAAAAATTTCCCGTAAAAATTCCGAAAAAAGTTTGCGTAATCGGATAATTAGTGTTATAATAGAAGGGTATAGTCACGATCACTGCTTTGGCAGTCCATGTGACGAGTCAATATATTGATACGAATTATGTATGAAGGAGATCATTTTATGTCCGTATTCAGAATCTATGTTGAAAAAAAGCCGGAATTTGCCGTTGAAGCGCAGTCAGTGCTCAGCGATGTAAAGACCGCTCTGCGTCTTGACCTTACAAATGTAAGGATACTCAACCGATACGATGCAGACAAGCTGTCAAAGGAGGACTTTGACGCAGCCATAAGCACGGTATTCTCAGAGCCGGCAGTAGACGTAGTTTACGACGAGCTTCCGAAGCTGAGGGAGAATGAGAGAATATTTGCGGTAGAGTTCCTGCCGGGTCAGTTTGACCAGAGAGCAGACAGCTGCGAGCAGTGTATACAGATACTCAGACAGGGCGAGCGCTGCCGTGTAAGGAATGCGAGGGTATACATAGTAAGCGGAAGTCTCAGTGATGCTGAATTTGAGAAGCTGAAGGCATACATCATCAACCCTGTAGAGAGCCGTGAGGCTTCACTGGATACAGTTGAGACCCTTGATACGAATTATGAGATACCCACAACAGTTGAGACTCTTGAGGGCTTCACAAACCTGAACGAGAAGGGACTCCATGCATTTGTTGACCATTTCGGACTTGCAATGGACTATGACGACATCAAGTTCTGCCAGGATTATTTCCGCAATAAGGAGCATCGTGATCCTACCATCACAGAGATCCGCATGATCGATACTTACTGGTCAGACCACTGTCGTCACACCACATTCCTTACGAATATCGACAAAGTAAATATCGATACACCATATATAAGAGAAGCATTTGAGATGTACATAGATGTCCGCAAGGAGCTTGGCAGGACAGACCGACCCATAACACTCATGGACATCGGAACTCTTGCAGCAAAGAAGCTGAAAGCAGACGGACTTCTTCCGGACCTTGACGAGAGTGAGGAGATCAATGCCTGCTCGGTAAAGATCAAGGTAGACATAGACGGCAAGCTGGAAGACTGGATCCTGATGTTCAAGAACGAGACACACAACCACCCCACAGAGATCGAGCCATTCGGCGGAGCAGCGACTTGTCTTGGCGGAGCGATCCGTGACCCGCTGTCAGGCAGATCATATGTATATCAGGCAATGCGTGTAACAGGAGCAGCGAATCCGCTTGTACCCGTAGAGGACACCATAAACGGCAAGCTGCCGCAGAGGAAGATCACCGTAGGAGCAGCCAACGGCTACAGCTCATACGGCAACCAGATCGGACTTGCAACGGGTCACGTAGCAGAGGTATACCACCCCGGCTATGTAGCGAAGAGAATGGAAATAGGTGCAGTACTTGGCGCAGCACCGGCAGAGAACATACGCCGTGAGAGACCGGAGCCGGGAGATATAGTAATACTTCTTGGCGGCAAGACAGGCCGTGACGGCTGCGGCGGAGCAACCGGCTCATCGAAGTCCCACACACTGGAGTCTCTTGAGCATTGCGGAGCTGAGGTACAGAAGGGAAATCCGCCTGAGGAGAGAAAGCTCCAGAGATTATTCCGCAATCCGGAAGTAACGAAGATGATAAAGCGCTGCAACGACTTTGGAGCAGGCGGCGTATCAGTAGCTATCGGCGAGCTGACAGACGGACTTATCATCAATCTGAACGCAGTACCGAAGAAGTACGACGGACTTGACGGAACAGAGATCGCAATATCCGAGTCACAGGAGAGAATGGCGGTAGTCATTGCACCTGAGGATCTTGACAAATTCCTTGCAGAGGCAAAGAAGGAGAATCTTGAGGCAACACTGGTAGCGGACGTAGTAGCAGAGCCGAGACTGAAGATGGTATGGAACGGCAACACTATCGTAGACCTGTCCAGAGAGTTCCTCAACTCCAACGGTGCGCCGAAGTATACCGACATCACAGTAGAGGATCCTGCAACATCATCATACGACGACAGTGACCTTACTGACAGTGCAGATACATGGACAGAGCTGATGGGCGGACTGAACGTATGCTCACAGAAGGGACTCATAGAGAAGTTCGACTCCACCATCGGAGCCGGCACAGTACTCATGCCATTCGGCGGAGTATACCAGATGACACCGTCACAGGCAATGGCAGCGAAGATACCGGTACTGAAGGGCGAGACCAATACCTGTTCACTGATGGGCTGGGGCTACAATCCTGACATATCAGAGAAGAGCCCGTATCACGGCGCAATGATGGCAGTTATCGAGTCCATAGCGAAGGTAGTGGCAGCCGGCGGAACATACAAGAAGTGCTGGCTGACATTCCAGGAGTACTTTGAGAGGACACAGAACGATCCCAAGCGCTGGGGCAAGCCAATGGCAGCACTTCTTGGTGCATTCAAGGCGCAGCTGGAAATGGGCTGCGGATCAATAGGCGGAAAGGACTCAATGTCCGGAACCTTCGAGAACATCGACGTACCGCCGACACTGGTATCCTTTGCAGTATCCACAGCGATGGCAGACAAGGTAGTATCCACAGAGTTCAAGAGATCAGGCGACAACGTAATCTACATCGAGCCTGAGTACGATGCAAACGGACTTCCTGTATTCTCCAGCATCAAGGCAGTATTTGACAAGGTAGAGGAGATAATCGCAGCAGGCAGAGCGAATGCAGTATGGACGATAGGCTACGGCGGAGCAGCAGAAGGTATAGCAAAGATGTGCTTCGGCAACAAGCTGGGCTTTGAGTTCACCACACGCCTTGCAGCGAAGCAGCTTTACAAGCCGTGCTACGGTGCATTCATCATCGAGCTTACAGGCGAGGCATCAGATGACGAGACAGTTATCGGTAAGACTATCAAGGACTACAAGATCTGCGGACTTGACTACACATTCAGCCTTGAGCCGCTCCAGAGAGTATGGGAGGGCAAGCTTGAGCCGGTATTCCCATGCCGTATAAAGACCACAGATGCAACACCCGTAACATACACATACGAGAACACGATGAACCTGACCTCAACTGAGAAGTTTGCGAAGCCGAGAGTACTCATACCGGTATTCCCGGGAACGAACTGCGAGTACGACACAGCCCGTGCATTTGAGAAGGCAGGCGCAGCAGCAGAGACAGTAGTAATAAAGAATATGTCCGCAGCGGACCTTGAGGACTCAGTAAACTATTTTGAGCAGGCGATAAAGCAGTCGCAGATCATCATGATCCCGGGCGGTTTCAGCGGCGGAGACGAGCCTGATGGAAGCGGAAAGTTCATCACAGCATTCTTCCGCAATCCGAAGATCAAGGACGCAGTACACGATCTTCTAAAGAACCGTGACGGACTTATGCTTGGAATCTGCAACGGTTTCCAGGCGCTCATCAAGCTGGGACTTGTACCATACGGTGAGATAGTAGACATGACAGACGAGTCACCGACACTGACATTCAACACAATAGCCCGTCACCAGTCGATGATGGTAAACACACGAATCGCATCAAACAAGAGCCCATGGCTTTACGGCACAGAGGTAGGCGACATACACACAGTACCGATCTCCCACGGAGAGGGCAGATTCGTAGCACCGCTGAGTCTTATCCAGCGACTTGCTAACAACGGACAGATCGCAACACAGTACGTAGACCTTGAGGGCAATCCGACAATGGACATACGCTACAATCCGAACACCTCGATCGAGGCGATCGAAGGAATCACATCACCTGACGGCAGAGTACTTGGAAAGATGGGACACTCTGAGCGTAAGGGCAGCTTCATCTGCAAGAATGTAGAGGGAGCGAAGGATCAGAAGATCTTTGAAAGCGGCGTAGCATACTTCAAATAAGATATAGTGACAGGACCACTCATGCGGGTGGTCCTGAATCATATACGGAGGGAAGAGCAATGAACAGACGGTTTATGGGAGCAGCGGCAGCGCTGCTGATGGTAATACCGCAGACATCGTGCAGTTTCACAGCGAGGGACCTGAATGAGGTCAGGCATGACATACAGATACCGCCGACGATGCTGTTTCTTGGAGACTCCATACCGGCAGGCTACGGACTTGACGGTTACAGTGCAGAGGACCTGTACAAATGCAGGTCATACGCGAACATACTCTGCGACAGATACGGAAAGGAGCTGCCGGAGGACTGCAAGGAGAAGATGATGAACTATGCGGTATCAGGAGCGGAGTCATCGGACCTGCTGGAGCTGGTAGAGAGCGGAAAGATAGACAGTGAGCTTGCGGAGAGCGATGCGGTGGTAGTATCCATTGGCGGAAATGACCTGTTGGGGATAATGCTTGGGATCATAGGAAAGTTAGGCTATAACGCAGAGACCGGCACATTTGACACAGGTAATATCGACATATTCACCGCAGCATCGATGCTGACGTCGATGGGAACGGAAGCGGACGCAGCCCTTGACGGTTTTGAGGAGAACATTGTGCTGATAGCGGACGCGATCAATGCGCGGACAGACGGTCAGCTGTACATACAGACATTGTACGACCCGCTGGAGTACTTTGACCGTTTCAGCTCAGTTACAAAGTTTTCTGATGAGAAGATAGGCAGGTTCAACGACATAATAGAGGAGAAGTCAGACGGACGGTATGAGGTGATAGACGTAGCAGCGGACTTCAAAGGCAGAGCGGACAAGCTGACGAATATCCGCAGCTTTGACATACACCCCAACGCAGAAGGACACGAGCACATAGCGGAGGACGTAGACGCAGCATTCCGCCGTACTGGATTCAGCTATACCACAGAGGAATACGGCGAAGAGTACCTGACAGGTGCGGGATACGCAGCCATAGCCGGAGGGATAGCAGCGGTACTTGCGATCATTATCGGAGCGATAGGGATAGCAGGCTCGAAGCGGAAGAAGAGGAAGCAGCAGGAAAAGAGGTAAGCAGCGATAAAAATGCCTAAAAGGTACCGGAGTATTGTATAAAAACAGAACACAAACGCTGAAAATGAAACGGAGTAAAAAAAGAGCATTTTTTTCCTTGAAAAAGGGGAGTAATTGTGATATAATTCGATTTAGTGCGTTTTTTCGCAATACTAAGGACGCTGGACGCCCGAACGGAGGTATATTTATGGCAGCAGCACAAATATTTGCTGTGATAATATTCGTTGCGATGTTCATACTCATCGTAATGGATAAGATCGAAAGGCATATCGTAACACTTGGCTGCGGACTGCTCACACTTGTCGTAGTATTCGGCATCTGCATGAGGAGCGGCACCGCAATATGGGACACACTTGCGATCAAGGGATTTGTGACGAAGGATTTCTGGTATCAGGTCACAGAGAGTGAGAGCAAGGGTATCAACTGGGCGACGATAATATTCATAGCCGGAATGATGGTCATGGTAGAAGGCATGGCGAAGGCAGGATTTTTCCGCTGGCTGTGTATGCGTATCGCGTACCTGGTAAAGTGCAAGACGATACCGATATTCATAACATTCATGGTAATGTCGGCAGTACTGTCGATGTTCATAGACAGCATTACAGTAATACTGTTCCTTGCGGCAGTAACAGTAGAGCTGGCACAGCTTCTGAAATTCAACCCGATACCGATGATACTTTCGGAGGTATTCTGTGCGAATCTTGGCGGATCGGCAACAATGTGCGGAGACCCGCCGAACATCATAGTAGGAACATCACTGGGCTTATCGTTCTTTGACTTCCTGACGAATACAGGACTTATCGCAGGCATCTGCCTTGTAGTATCCGTAGTATTCTTTTATTTTGCATTCCGCAAGGAGCTTGTAACAGAGGAAAGCGGAAGCGTAGATATGTCGAAGTTCCCGAAGCCGTCGGAGGCGATAACCAACAAGCGTGATTTTGCGGTAAGCAGCGTAATATTCGGACTTGCAGTAATACTGCTCATCACACACGCATCAACACATCTCACAGTAGCTACGATCGGACTTTTCATCGCAGTTATAACACTTATAGCAAATGCAAAGCACATACCTGAGCTTCTGAAGAAGGTAGACTACAAGACACTTCTGTTCTTCATCGGACTGTTCGTGGTAGTAGCCGGACTTGAAGAGACAGGAATACTGAAGCTGATCGCGGACTTCATAGGCAAGATAAGCGGCGGCAACATCATGCTGATGATAACGATAATCCTGTGGCTGTCAGCAATAGCATCAGCATTTGTAGACAACATACCGTTTGCAGCAACAATGGTACCGATAATCCAGAGTCTTTCCGCAACAGCAGGAGTAGACCTGCACACACTGGCATGGGCGCTGTCGATCGGAACAGACATAGGCGGAAGCGCAACACCGATCGGAGCATCAGCGAACGTAGTCGGAACATCAGTAGCAGCGAAGAACGGCTATCCTATCGGCTGGGGCAGATACTGCAGCAAGCTTGCACCTGCAACAGTGATAGTGCTTGCAATATCGACAGTATATTTATTTGTAAGATACCTATAATAAACGGGACATTGAAACAAGGGAGGTAAAGGAAAAAATGGCACAGCTAATAATATCCGTAGGCCGTGAATTCGGAAGCGGAGGAAGAGTAATAGCAGAAGCACTGGCAAAGAGATTTGATATACCGCTGTATGACAGGCATCTGATAACTGAAATATCGGAGAAGACGGGCATGACAGCGGAGGAAGTAGAGAAATACAACGAAGCGCCGAAGGTAAGGATCCTATCGCGCAGGGTAAACGGCTACAGCAACTCGATAGAGGACAACATAGCAGAGATGCAGTTTGACTTTATCCGCAAGAAGGCGGAGTCAGGGGAGTCCTTTGTAGTAGTAGGACGCTGTGCGGAGACGAAGCTGCGTGATTTCAAGTCACTGGTATCGTTATTCATACTTGGAGATATGGAAGCGAAGGTACAGCGTGTCATGAAGGTATATGAGATAGACGAGGAAGATGCGAAGCGCTTTATTGAGAAGAAGGACAAGAAGAGGAAGCGCTATCACAACTATCACTGTTCCGGCAGCTGGGGAGACTCGCGCATATACGACCTCACGATAAACAGCACACGGCTTGGCATAGACAAGACGATAGATATACTTGAGCAGTACATTCGTGAGAGAATGGCAGCAGAATAAAGCATAACGGACTGATGACCGCAGCTGAGGTTATCAGTCCTTTTTATAGCCGGCGATAGGCAACGGATATTTTACAAATCTTCATGAGTATGATATAATTCAGTTATACCACTTGCAAAGCATGACGAAATGTGGTATAATGCCATAGGAACACAGAACCGTGGTCATATAAAACAGCAGCGTGAGGCTGCAAGAAGAGGTGTTATAAAAATGGAACGTATGACCGACAAAAAGACAAGACAACTGACATTAGCGGCATTATTTGCAGCACTGACAGCGGTATCGACGATAATGATACAGATACCGACACCGACGAAGGGATATATAAACTTAGGTGACTGTCTGGTCAACCTGTCAGCATGGGTACTTGGACCGTTATACGGCGCAGCAGCAGGAGGAATAGGCTCAGCGATGGCGGACGTTATAACGGGCTACTTCATATACGCACCGGCGACCTTTGTGATAAAGGCGCTTATGGGAGTAGCATCGTACTACGTATACAAGGCGCTCAGCAGGCATTCAAAGACAATGGTATCACGGATCGCAGCGGCAGGGGCAGCAGAGCTGGTAATGACACTGGGATACATGGTATATGAAGCGATAATCTACCATTCGCCGTCGATATTCATAACCAACATACCCGGCAGCATAGCGCAGGGAATAATGGGCATCATAGGATCGGTAGCGGTATACGAGCTGTTACTGAAGCACATACCGGGAATAGCGCGTTAAAGGAGCTTCGGCGAATGCCGGAGCTTTCGTTTATAGCAGGAGGAAAAGACAATGCAGAAACAATTTTCACGGACGCAGCTGCTCGTAGGAGAAGAAGCAATGGAGCGTCTGGCGCAGTCGAGGGTAGTGGTATTCGGCGTAGGCGGAGTAGGCGGCTACGTAGTGGAGGCGTTGGCGCGGTCGGGAGTCGGAGCGCTGGACCTGATAGACGATGACAAGGTAGCGCTGAGCAACATCAACCGCCAGATAATAGCGACGCTGAGCACAGTGGGGCGCTACAAGACAGAGGTAGCAGCAGAGCGGATCCGTGACATAAATCCGGAGTGTATCGTAAGGGAGCACCGGACGTTTTT
>CADBNS010000037.1 GCA_902796065.1 Ruminococcus flavefaciens | reverse complement strand
TTGCTAAAACAAAGGTCATCTCCGGCAGGAAACTTGCTTTCGTGCCTATTCTCAGAGCAGGTCTGGGCATGATCGACGGCGTTACCGCACTGGTTCCCGCTGCTAAGATCGGTCACATTGGTCTGTTTCGTGACCCGGATACAAAGGCACCTGTTATGTACTACTCAAAGATGCCTGATGACATCAGCGAGCGTGAGGTCATTATCGTTGACCCAATGCTGGCAACCGGTCACTCTGCTTCCGCTGCTATCGATGAGATGAAGAAGCTGGGGGTTAAGACTATCAAGTTCATGTGCATCATCTGCTCACCTGAGGGCGTTGAAGCTGTCCAGGCGGCTCACCCTGACGTTGATATTTATACCGGCGTTATGGATCAGGGTCTTAATGAGGATAAGTACATAGTTCCCGGCGTAGGCGATGCCGGTGACCGTATATTCGGCACAAAGTAAGAATCTGTCCACATAGGGATTCATGCACTTCTTTTCGTCAAATTTTGCCGGTGACTGCGTTAAAAATCCTTGAAGGGCGACAGCCCGTCGGCGGATTTTTGCCTTGCCACCGACAAAAATATGCCTGAAAATCCGCACATTCACCCTATGTGGACAGGTTCTAATTCTTCCTGCGTTTTTTCGGCTCAGGCAGCTCATCATACATAGCTGTAACCAGCTGTCTGAGGAATTCCCTGTCCTCGACGTTATCCACAAGCAGCATTTCCTTAGCGCCATCGTATGGGAGCTCCGACATAGCGTCCGGCATCAGCTCACGGGCTGACTTCACCGGCTTTACCAGGAACCTGTCGTCGTAGATCCCACCGAACACCCGTCCACGGTAATAAAGTACATACTCCCCCATCATCGCGCGGTATGTTATCTCTTCCAGCAGAGAAAGCTGCTCTGTTATGTATCCTAAATATTCCTTGTCTGATGCCATTTTCGCACATCCTTTCCGTATCAGATAATTCAGCAGCGTCAGCCGAATGTATGTTTTTATTATACCATATCTCCCGCCTTATCGCAATACTTTTTTCTCCGGAAACAACCGTTTGCCTTTTCTTTGAAACTATGTTATAATATTTTTTGTTTTTCTGTGTTACACTTGAATATTTTTCTGCGATTACACTCTATGAAAGCACTTAATGAATGCATTCATCGCTTTTGCCGTATACGGCTTTACATATCTGGAGGTGACTATATATGACTGATGCTGAATACCGTGAACTGTACAGTTCCTCACCGGCAGCCGCTCAGCAGGCGCTGTTTGAATACTATTTCAACTATGTTTATGCAGTTGTATTCAACAGACTGCGAAGCTGCGGAACTCACGAGGATATAGAGGAATGTGTCAGCGACGTTTTCTCTGCAGTCTTTGTACGATACGAAAAAGAGGGATTTGCTCCCGGAGATCTGAAAAATCTTATTGCTACCATCGCAACACGCAAGGCTATAAGCAGTTTCCGTTCGCTGTCTGCCAGAAGCGGCAGGACAGCTCCCATAGACGAGATGACTGAGGAGATCGCTGATGTTTCTTCCATCGTTGCAGATGCCGAACGCAATGAATTGCAGGACGTTCTGCTGCGATGCGTCAACGAACTGGGCGAACCGGATTCCACAATAATGATACAGAAATACTATTACAATCTGAATTCCAATGAAATAGCCGCAAAACTCTCCATGACACCTGCTGCTGTGAGAGTCCGCTGCGGACGCGCACTGAAAAAGCTGCGCGATGTTCTTTCATCACTTGGTTTCAGCCTGAAGGAGGGTAATATATGAACGAGAAAAAAGAGATCGGCTTTGAGATCCTCGAGAATGCCGATAAGGATATAATCGAAAAGATCGGCAATGACAAGGTCAACGTCAGTGACAGAGACAGAAAACATATGTTTGAAATGAGCATGGATAAATACCGTGCAGTCATGAGCGGCGATGATACACAGCATCAGGACGCAGTTACCGGAGTTGACAGCTACTCCCGTCCGCGCATCACGCGCATCGTATCATCTGTGGCTTGTGTCGCAGCTGCCGCATTACTTGTAAGCACCGGTATCATGATGATGAAGCACGAAGACCGCGGCGGAAAAAATGACCACGATCAGCTCACCGCAACCGAAGTAAATACCGACTCCACCGATTCTACCTCTCAATCTACCACAGCTGTAACAGGTACGTTCTCTTCATTGCAGACACACACCACTTTCAGCAATATCCAGACAGAAGACCCGCACTATACCGAAACGACTATCGCAATGAATCCGCCAATGGATTACGATACAACTGCTGTAACAGAGGCGGATACAGATGCAGCACGAATCAGGTGTCTTGACAATTTGGTGAATAGTGAAATGGCTACCGAAATCAATTATTATATGCGCGATATGAACGGCGATTCTGTACCTGAGCTCTTCATAGGGGTAGATTATATATCTTACCCTCGTACAAACGTTTACGTTTTCAACGGTGAAGAATATGTACCCGGTACATATTACTCAGAGCTGTTGGAAAGGCCCAGCGTGGTCACAGGCCAAGGAGTATTCATATCTCCCGATTCAGACCTTATAAACATACGCTCTAAAGAGGGACATTCATATGATGCTATTCTGAAGCTCAGCTCTGATAATACATTTGAACTGCAATATGAGTCTGGATACAACGGAGTATGGTCTCACGGTGTAAGGATCTCTACAGAAGAAACGATGAGATATAACGCATTACTTGAGGAACAGACCTCACCATACACATGGGAATTCGTAACCGATCAGTTTACCAATTACCACGGCTATACAGATGCACTTATAAAATACAATCAGGAGCAGCAATACCGTCAGGAGCACGAAGAAGAAATAATGGCTCAGATCCGGAAAGAACATCCTCACGACAATGACATGGCAAATGTTACATTCAGCGGAGTAAAGCTCATTGAATGCGGCTGCATACCGCAGAAACCGGACGCAGATGGATATTACGGCTGTCTGCATGGTGTAGCTACCTACAGTGACGGAAGCGTATCCGAACAGTATGCCGATATTTATGAGTCCTGGATATTTGACTCAGCTAATCCCTACTTCCCTCTGACCTTCAGATACGGCGACCTTGGTGATAAGCCGGTACACGCTGTAGTATTCTTTGAAAAGGGCGACTCAGCTGTTACTCTCTTTGATGTAGATTTCGACTTTCCCAACAAAGCGATCCTTGCAAACCACGGTCCTGATTACACAGAATATGCAGAAGTTACCTATTCCTACGACAGCGAAACATCCGGTAATTGACAATATACAGTACCAAACAGGCAATTTCTCAGCACAGTACTCATAAAGCAGATTTAATGATGCAGGGTCAGAAGTACTATGGCGCTTTTATTGACAGTGCATAGATGAGTGCTATAATGGTTACTAACATAAATAAACACAATGCCCCCGAGCGCTTTGAAATGCTCGGGGGCAAAAATTATATATGGGTATCTTTCTTTGTGACCTGCCTGTTTTTCTGTTGTTTTCATTCCCGTGACGGATCGCGCAGCAGGAACCGCTGCAGTGCTATGAGATCTGCGACTCCTGTACTTCCGTCTCCGTTCATATCTCCGGCAGCCTTCTGCTCAGGTGTCTCAAGGACCTCCGGCAGCGTTACTGCCCTGCGCATGAGCGCCATATCGTACGCGTTCACTTTACCGTCTGTGTTCACGTCGCCCGGTATGAAGCGAACGGATACCGCTTCTTTTTCTGTATAGTAGTACTCCGGCTCAGCAGCCTCCTTGAAGAACACGCGGAAGTAGTCCATAGAGCCGTCAAATCCGCCTATCCTGTAGGTACTGTCGTCCTTCATGACTGCAACCGGCTCAGTGCCGAAAGCTCCGGAAGCAGTCGCGGTATTTCTGCCGTTGTTAACAGTAAGTGATGCCTTTCCGCCGCTGAGCTTAACGCTCACTGTCACCCACTCACCGGCAGAGTATGCATTTTCAGCCGTAACAGTCTGGTTTCCGCCGCCGATAAGGGAAATGTTTCCGTTTTCAGCACGAAGGGTCAGACTGTTTTCAGCACCGCCGAAGGAAAAAATATCACTTGCCGAATTATCCCTGAGCAGTACAGCTGTCTGGTACACTCCGCTGTGAAGAGCAGCATATGAGCTGTCGGCGATGATGAAGTCGTCCTTATCCCGGAACGTCATTACTCCCCTGCCGCTGGTCAGCACATCGCTCCATACCGGAGAACCGCTGACTGCGCCATAAGTAGTGGTGTAGGTATCTGCGGCAATATGTGAGCTGTCCGTACTGAACTCCAGACCTGCGTACTGACCGTCAGTATACTTACGGCTGCTGACATAGCTGTCCGGACTTGCCCAGCCGTAGACTGAGCCGGCCTTAACAGAGCGGCTGCTGTCGTCGTAGTAATCGCCGTCCGGCATAGCCTGTCCGGAAGCTGAGCCCTTCGCAAGGCAGTACGCCACGCCCTTTACCGTAGCATTTTCGCTAACCTTGTAGTCATTGAATACCAGTCCGCTCTCGATGACTCTTGCATTTCCGGAAACCGTTGCATTGCCCATAACACCGGCATTATCTGAGATAATAGCATTATCACTTACAACTGCCCGTTCAGCCACTACAGCGTGGCCGTTGACCACTGCATTTCCGGATACAGTTGCATTATCAGCAACCACCGCATAGCCGTCAATGACAGCGTTTCCCTTAACAGTGGCATAACCCAGTACCTTTGCATTTTTTCCGACGTAAACGCTCTGGTCCACCTTTGCAGTAGCCGCCACGTATCCGCCGCCGTTGGGGTGAATGTGACCACCGCGCATATCCACCGGCTGGGACTGCATGACCTCTGCGCCGATGATAGTGACAGCATACGGATACCGTGTCTTAGTGAGGTGCGGATAGTGCAGCTCATCGAACTCACCGGTCCCATACGCCCACGGTACGCCAATATACTGCCATACTTCCTTATCGGGAGTAGCGGTTACGGTAAGGTAAGCGGCAGAATCCCTGCTGCTGTCGAACTCAGCAGAAGCAGACTCACCGGCACCGAACAGCTCAGAATACCGCGTTGTACCGTCCTTCTGCTCCACAGCGATGCAAGCCCGCCAGTCAGCACCGGCAGCATCAGTCAGTCCGTTGAGCGTAACGTTTATCTCTCCGCCGGAAGCCTCAAGTGGTACGATATTTACGCCGAACTGCTGGGGAGCTCTCTCCGTAGGTACTGTGTAGTAATTCCTGTCCTCAGTTGTACGTTCAAGGACAGTGAATATTTCGCCCCAATTCCATACACCTCTGTCGAGAAGCTCCTGCTGACGTCTGCGGTAGTCCGCCTTATGTGCGAGATCCAGTGTAGCGAGGCGCTTGGCGTAGTTGCCCAGTGTCTCCTTAATATCCGCACCGGATACCCTTTCTATCTCAAGATACGGATACTCATCGCGCTTGCCCTGCTGCATCAGCTGCTTCACGAAATCGGGACCGTATCCCGGCAGACCGTCCGGATTTTCCGTAATGTACTGTAAAAACGCCCACGAAGCGTAGTTATCGCGTCCAAGAATGGGAGTGAAGCACAGATTCTTCATATAAGTCTCAAAGTAGTCTGTAACTCCGCTGACCGGCGCCCACTTCTTATAGTAGTCGGAATACAGGAACTGCTCCCTGTACCAGTTAGCGATAGCCTCCCACCACGACTGCACGTACTTGTTCTCGTTCCAGCCCAGCTGATGAGCCGTAACGACATGACCGAACTCATGGGGAAGCACCCATGATGGATTCGGACTGTTCTGCATTGCGCCCACACAGCAGAACATGAAAGCATATCCCTGATTATCGTAGCCCATATACGCCCAGTCGTCGGCAAACGGGGATAAACCTGTACCGGATATGTAGAAATTCACCTTATAGCTGTTTCCGTCTCTCAGTGCCTTATTGACGGACTGTGTAGGCGGTTCCATTGAGAGTTCGTTCATATACACGTTCCAGCAAGCCTCAAGGTTAGCAGCGTTCTCCTCCAGGAACTGCGTAGTGATCTTTGCCGAATCCGCACCGTTCTTGCCCCAGATGAACTGAAAATGTTCCGATTCCCAGCGGTTGACATCTTCACCGGCGCACCATACGTCACGGGTCATCAGCGAATCAGCAGCCTCTGCGACCATGCTGTACGGTGCAAGCTGCACAGTGCTCATTGCGACAGCCGAAACAGAAACAGCCGCCATCATTTTTCTCATAATTTTTTTAACGTCCATGCTCTCAGCCTCCGTTCGCGCAGAAAAAACTCAAATCAGTACATATATATTATATAATATTTTCCGTTCCTGAACAATGGAGAATAATACTAAGCAACTGACATTTCATGCTTTTATTTCCGCCTATATCTTCATTTTCTGCACTTTTCCGGTAAAAAAGCGAATAATGGTCATCACATGGCTGACTTATAGGACATATCATATACGCCTAAATTCAACGGCTCAGTATTGTGCACAATGCACATTGACGGTCATCTTTCTGATTTGATATAATAATTGTGTATGTACTGCAACAGGTGTTCCCGGTTGCAGCTGCCTTGCCACTTTACTACCACTGTGGAACAGTCAAAATTATAAAATGGAGGTATTTATGAGCAGCAGATTCAAAAAAGGCTTCTCAGCTGTGCTGGCAGTAGTATCTGTCGTATCATCAGGACAGATGGCACCCTGCATCGCAGCAGCCGCTGACGCTGTAACAGCCGCTGTCACAAAGATCACCGGCGGCGATGTCAACGGCGACGGAAAGACCGATCAGAACGATGTGGACGCGCTGTATGCGTTCCTCGGCAAAACAGTCGGTGCAGCAGAGAAGAACTCAAAGTACGATTTCTACAAGGACGGATCTGTAGATGTCCGCGATCTTCTTGCTGTAAAGCAGCTTGCTGACAAGAAGGCGCCTGTAATGCCGGAAAAAGAGGCATCAGGCGATACTGTCCGGATCGAAGTCGGAAGCGCGGAATGCGTACCGGGTGAAAAGGTATCCATCGATGTGAATATCATCGACTGGGATCAGGATCTCGGAGCAGCGGAGTTCAGTCTTGACTTCGACCCCAGCCTTAAACTGGACAGCGTATCCTGCACAGGAAGCTATCAGTACGTATCCGACAGCAATGAGGTAAAGCTTTTCGGCATCACGGAGCTTATCGACGTTTACCGCGGTACAGTTGCAACACTCACATTTGACGTACCGGACACCGCTTACGGTGACTACGACGTAAAGATCAGGAACTGTGCTGTATACAACAACAGCCTGCAATCCCTGAAACCGACAACAAAGGTGGGACTCATTGCAGCGGACGTTACTGAAAGGCCGCTGTATCTTTCCCCTTCCTACGTCAACAGCAAGTCAATGCGCCTTACATGGAGTATGCCGTATTGCAGCGGTGACCTTGAAGGCTACATAGTATACCGTGACGGCAAGGAGATCGCAAGGGTCAGGGATCCTGAGTTCTACGACGAGAAGCTGGAGACCGGAAAGAAGTACGTATATGAGGTGCAGGCTTACGGTGCAGACGGCTATCTTTCCGCCAAGTCGAAATCCGTCACAGCCTCTCCGAAGGCACCGGTGATAAGCGCACTCAGCTTTCCTGACAACGCATCAGTCATCGGCGGCAGGAAGGCTGATCTCCGTGTAACAATGGAGAATACAGTAGATGCTGCTTCATATTCACTTAGCTTTGTTAACAGCAAGGGAGAGGAGCAGACCATATATACCGGTGAGAACACAGCAATATCCGCTGCTGATATACGCTGGAACATACAGGACGTTCCCAGCGGTGAGTACACTCTCACATTCAGAGTAACCGACAAGGACGGTGCATCAGCAGAGAAGTCCATGAAGGTGAATGTAGACACAGCACCGCCGGAACAGGTCTTCGGATTCGATGTATTCGATGGTGAAAAGGAGACCAAACTCACATGGGGCATAGCAGCCGAGGCAAAGGTAGTTGGCTACAACATCTACCGCAGAACAGAGAACGGCACATACAAGCTCCTGAAGTATATCGACAAGCGTGATACTCTTGAATACACAGACAAGGACATCAATGAGGGCGATGTATTCTTCTACATGATGTGTGCAGTGGACAAATACGGTCAGGAGGGAATCTACTCTGATGAAAAGTCCGCAGCAGCAAAGGGAGACGAAACAGCTCCCGATATGACACTCTTCCTGCCGGAGAGCGGCAAGGTGCTCAGCCACTACGTAACGATCTCCCTCAAGGCAGAGGACAACATCGGCGTATCCTCAGTTGCCGCATTCATCTCAGAGGACGACGGCAAAACATGGACCAAGCTCTTCGAGGGCAAGGGAGCATCTGCAAGCTACAGCTTTGACACCTCAGCATATGAGGAAGCAAAGATAAAGATGAAGGCGCTTGCATACGACTACGCCGGCAACGAAAGCAAGGAACTGGTACACATCTATGCAGTAGATAACAAGGGACCCGAGCAGGTCGTAAAGGTACGCTCTGCATCAGTATCAGACGTAGTGGCAACAATCGCATGGAACGATGTAGCAGACAATGATTTCAGCCACTTCAACGTAAAGTACTATCCCACAGAGGATCCGGAAAAAGTAACGATCAACAGCGTATACCGCTCACTGGGCACCAACATCTACGGTCTCACACCTGATACCTCATACACCGTAGAGATAGCAGCAGTTGATATATACGACAACATCGGAGCTTACTCAGAGCCGATCACATTCGAGACCACATCTGATGAAACAGCACCGGTCATCTCCTCCTTCGGACCGGCACCGGGCTTCTACAGCACAGCAATACCGGTGACATTCTCCGCAAGGGACGACTACAATGTTGAATCCGTATCCATACAGGCATCGCAGTCCAACGAAAAGGATGCAAAGTTCACAGATGTGACAGTTATAAAGAATACTGAGGGCGGCGCAGGCTTCTCCTCCTCATACTCACTTGATCTGTCTACGTACAAGGAAGGCAAGATCTACCTCCGTGCATTCGCAAAGGATACAGCAGGCAATGTAGGTGAATTCAGTGCGATCCACGAGTACGTCATAGACAGAACAGCTCCGGCAGCACCCACTGCATTCAGTGCATCTGCTGAAGCAGATACCATTGAGCTGAAATGGGAGCCATACGAGAACAATGCAGACTCAGAGTTCTTCTCACTTTACAGAAGTGACAAGGCAGACGGTGAGTACACACCTATCCTTGAAAAGAGCGACTCCATCAACTACTTCGACAGATCTGCCGAGCCGGGCAAGACCTATTATTATAAGCTCACAGCCATAGATACAGCGGGCAATGAGAGTCCGATGTCAAAGGCAGTCAGCGCAGTCCTCAAGGAGGACAAGGAAAAGCCGGAGATCGTCAGCATCGCACCGGAAGAGAACAGCATACTCAGTACTGTATACAACCAGGTATCTGTACTTGCAAGCGATAACGTAAAGCTGGCAGCGATCACACTGGAGTACAGACTCACAGCAGACGGCGCATTCAAGCAGTTTGCAGAGGTCAAGGACATCAACGACTACTACAAGGTAGCCGAGGCTGCACTTCCTGCTGAGGCACTGAAAGACGGCACAGTTGAGATACGTGCAACAGCAGTGGACAAGGCAGGACTCAAGTCCGAGGCAAAGACAGCAAAGTATACTGTAGACAACTCCGCGACGATGTTCAAGGAGATAAAGGCAGAGCAGCTCACAGACCACATATCCCTCACATGGACAGCTGAGGAAAACAAGCTCTCCACGGGATATTACGTATACAAGAAGGCGAATACAGGCTCATGGCAGCGTATAGGCTCAATTGCAGCAGAAGCTGAGAAGAAGGGCAGCTATGAGTTCACAGACTACAGCAAGAACGCTGCGGGAACACTGGTATACAGAGTTGAAGCATACTGCTCAAACGGCATCATGACTGCGAAGGAGACCGATCCTATGCAGATATATACCGCACCTGATGCTTCACTCGTGGTTGAGAACACACAGCAGAAGAATGTTGAGTATATCTTCGACGCTTCCGGCAGCCGCGACTACTACGGCATCGAATCCATAGTCATCGACTACGGCGACGGTACCACAGCCCGCGACAGTTCAGCAGCCACAGCCAGATTCATTCACAAGTACACCAAGACCGGTACATACACCGTAACTCTCACTGTTACCAACGAGCAGGGACTTGTTTCCACCGTTACACGTAACATAGAGGTAATTGAGCGTGTACTCATAGGTGAGTCCACAGTCTATGTCAAGACGACCGACGGAAAGAATGCATCAAATATCAGCGTATATGTTGACCTCGGTACAGACAGGCAGAAGAAGGTAACAACAGACTCCACCGGTAAGGCAACATTCTCCACAGTAGCAGGAATCCACACCATAGGCGTATTCGGCGACGGATACCTCCCGTCTGAGAAGGAGTGTACCATCGTTGCAGGAAACAGCAACAGATTTGATTTCACAGTTACAGAGAAGGACATCGTAACAGCTGATTTCAAGGTACAGCGCATGAAGCTGGACGAGATAAAGGCAGCAGGCATTGATATAACCGCACCTGAGAACCAGCATATCCTCGAAGTTGAGGTAAACCTTACATACAAGGCACACGAGCACGATAAAGGAAGAATGACGTTCCTCACCAACGGCAAAGGCGGCATCATCAGCGGAGGCGCATGGTCCGGCTGGGTCGGCGGAGGAAGCTGGGGCGGAGATACAGCCGACACAGTAACAAAGCCGGTATATGTAAGCATAAACCCTGAGACTAACGAAGTAGACACACTCATCACCATGACTGTACCGATCAAGGCGCGCTTCCTCAAGGAGTTCTTCCGTGCAAGCCTGACGGTATACAACAATGCAGATGAGCAGTACACCATATCCCAGAACCACATTGCGCTCAATCTCCCTGAGGGACTAACACTCGTAGAGACAGAGACCAGTGATCCGCAGGAAGTAGACCTCGGCGTGATCGAGGGACATTCCTCAAAGGACGTAAACTGGATAATCCGCGGTGATGTTGACGGAAAATACAACATTTCAGCATCATACACAGGTCACCTTGACAGATTCAACGAGGATCTCTCTGCTGAATTCACTCCGGACGAGCCTATCACAGTATACGGCGAAAAGGCAGTAAAGGTAGATGTTATCGTACCTGAGCAGATGTTTGACAACCGCTTCGTATTTGAAGTACGCATGACCAACAACTCACCAGTAGATGTATACTGCCCTGCGGTAGATGTAGGAAAGATCATATCCAGTGCATTCGGCACAAGTGACTATGGCTTTGCATTCGTAAGGCAGAGAAGCATCAAGAAGGACGGCAAGTACGTCCGCATAATCCCCACGGACGATCCTCCGCTGGAGATACTTGAACCTGGCTTCACCTACAGCGTGGTCTACCACACATCAGACATATTCAACTGGGACGCACTTGACGAGAACGATGCAACCGGAGCAGACAGCTTCTATGACAGCCGCCTTGACTTAGTCAGCGCATCGCTGGAGGTCATGAACGGCTCACGAATCCCGGTATCACTCACAGTAGTACCAAACCAGGAGTTCATCATAGTTGATGAGATAAAGCAGCTTGACTACGACAGCAGCAAGGAATTCGTAGTGTTTGTAACCGGCGGAAGATATGAAAAGCCGCTGAAGAATGCAACAGTAAACTTTGACGGCGAATCCAGAGTTACCAACGATGACGGATACGTTGTCCTGCCGCTGCCGAAGGACGACAAGAATCATATCATGGACGTTCACTGCGGCGGTTTCAAGCGCAGAGAGATGTTACCGTACATCGGCTATACCAACGGCATCGACTACGTACAGCTTGAAGCAACAGATATGTACGAAGATGAAGATAATGAGGACGACCAGCATTACGAACCCGGACACGTAAGTACAGGTTACGTTGATGCAGGCGGAAACCTTGCAACACCCGGCGCATTCGGAGATCCGGAAGATGAAACCAAGACCATCATCCAGAGATACCCCGGAAACCTTAATCTTGGCAAGAGCTTCGAGTATGAGATCAATGAAGACGTACCGATAGTTGGCGGACACAAATTCAACTTTGAGAATCTCAATCTCCCGATGGAGTTCTCACTTGACGATAAGGGATTTGCATCAATAATCCTTCTGAACAAGGGCGTAGATCTCAAAACATTCTTTGATGATGATCCGGATAATGACGGAGATGAACCTGATGATGAAGATTCGCTCCAGACTGAATTCAAGAATGCGTGCAAGATAATCAATCAGTTCAAGGGCAAGACCATGAGACAGATCAAGGGTGATCTCAAGAACGCAGCGATCAAAAAGCAGCCGGTAAAGCTTGGCGGTGAAATGGATCTGCTCGACCCTGACAATGTCAAATTTGACCTTTCCTTCCTGGGCGCACTTTCAGCAAGCTACGATCCGAAGAAGGGATTTGCAGAGTGCGTAAGGAGCGGCGGAGTAGTATTCCGCGGACAGATCCTGATACAGTTTGAATTCAAATACGGATTTGAAACAAACGTAGTAGTTGGTGCAATACCGCTTGTTATCGGTGCAGGCATCGGTGCAAAGGCAAATCTCGATTCTGCATTCTCTATCGAATGCAACGACGGAAATATAGATTTCACGGGAACTATTGCACTTGATTTTGAGATCGGCGGAGAAGTATTCTTCGGAGTCGGCGTAGCTGAAACGATCGGTGCGGGAGTATACGGCGAGATCAGTCCGCATATCTACTTCACACTGATCTCGGCGGTACCTGAGGACATCGGAATAAACAAACTCACACTGGAATACGAAGTAGGATTCAGGATATACTTAGGACCTTTCGAGCTGAAAAAGGATGTCAGCTATCTATCCACGGACGACCCGATAATTCTGTATTCCAAGAAGCGTGAGCAGCAGTCGCTTCCGTACAGGGAGTTCAACCTCAACCACTATCTGGCAGCTATCATGAACGAATCGCTCTATGCGATCGATGAGATAAAGCAGTCCGGACAGTGGAGCGGCGGTGAACAGACAATAAAGAGCGCAGACGGCTATCTGCCGCTGAGCGTACTTGCATCAGACACCATCGACACGACCTCCGTACAGCTGGCATCAGCAGGCGGACACCTTGTCATGGCTTACCTTGACAGCGACACCACACGCGACGCAGTAAACGCATACAGACTCATGTACAGCGTATACGACGAAAAGACCGGCTGGAGCAAGCCGGTACAGCTGGACAGCGACAAGACCGGCGACTATGCACCATATCTGTGGTCAGACGGTTCACAGCTCTACGTTATCTACCAGAACGCAGCAGAGGGACTGACCGGCAAGTCAGAGCTCACAGACTGGACAGCTGCACAGAACATAGCAGCAGCTAAGTTTGACGCCAAGACACTTAAATTCGGCGCACCTCAGGCAATAACCAACGATACCGGTACATACGACAAGAATCCTGTGATCGCAACTGCCGGCGGCAAGACCTATGCTGCATGGAACTCAAACAGCGATACAAGCTATTTCGGCATGAACACCACCAACAGCATCATGCTCTCAGTTCTTGGAGAAGAGGGCTGGAGCGAACCTGAGGCAGTACTTACAGGCTCAAATACGATCACAGATATGCTCATTGCAGATCATAATGACGAGCCATACATAGTATTCATCACAGACGACAATAACGACCTTGCAACATCAGATGACAGATCGCTCCTCACACTGAAATACGGTGAAACAGAGCCATATCTCATCTCATCAGGCTCAGTATCCGCCATCACATACACCAAGGCAGGAGCTGACAAGGAAAACTGTCTCTACTGGCAGCAGGACAGCAACATCAAGCGTTCAGAGGACCTTACCGGATCAGATTTCATCTTCTTTGAATCACAGCCCGGACTGAACACCGGCTTCAACATTGCCGGCAACCGTATCATCTGGACAGAATCAGAATCCAAGACCACATCAAATCTCTGGGGCGCATCATTCGACTCCAAGACAGGTGAATGGGGCAATATTTCAAAGCTCACCTCACAGGATCAGTTCATTGAGAATCCGAGCTCCGCAGTACTCAACGGCAAAACCGTTACAGTAATGGACCGCAGGGATCTCAACTTCACTGAAGAGGGCGTATCTGCAACAAGCAGCATCGTATCCCTCAGCATCGAGGACATAACAAACATCGCACTGACAGATGTATATGCCGACAACGACATATTCTCCGAAAACGGAACACTTCCCGTATCTCTGACAGTAGAGAACCGCGGATCAGGCACAGTAAGCGGAGTTCACGTAACAGCGAAGGGCGATGACGGTACAGTGCTTCTTGACAAGGTATTTGACACAGAGATAGCAGCAAACGACGTAGGATTCATCGATACAGTACTCAAACCGGATCCTTCAAAGACCAAATCCATAAAGTTCACAGTCAATACAGCTGACGACAAGGACACCTTTGCAGATGACAGCACATTTGACATAACCACACAGTTCAGCTATATCACAGCGACAGCGAAAAAGACCGAAGGCAATACGCTTGAAATAACAGCAACGAACAACGGTACCGCAGCAGGCTCAGACGAAGTCACCATAGCAGAGCTTGGCTCCGGCAAGGTGATCGATACCATCTCCTTCAAGGACATAGCAGCCGGCAAGAGCGTAACACAGAACGTTGATCTTTCAAAGTACAGCGGAATAGCAGCCGGCGGTGTGACCATCAAGGGCAATGATATGGCAGCTGAACAGGTCATCTACAATGCAATGGAGAATGTATCAGCAGAAGAATACACACTTGGAGACATAAACAACGACGGCTACATTGATTCCTCAGACGCAACAGATGTACTCAAGGAATATGCAGCGCTCTCCACAGGAAGCAAGTCCACACTCACTGATATACAGAAGAAGGCTGCTGACATTGACGGCGACGGACATATCGACGCTAAGGATGCAACAGCAATACTCGTATACTATGCTGCACTTTCAACAGGCGGCAATCCCAGCTTTAAATGATATGGGAGGTAAAAAATGAAGAAAACCAATAAAAAGATCATTTCCGCAGTACTTGCCGCATCTCTGACGGTAACATCATTACCGGCAGCAGGGGCATACACAGTGGCAAATGACATTGAAACGATCGTACCGGAGGGCTCAACAGCCTCTCCGGCACCCTCCGGGGTGACAGCACCGAAGGCAACACCGGACATATCACTTCCGGCAGAGACCCAGCTGAAAAAGGCAGAGACCACCGAAGCGGCAGAGAAGCCGGAATTCACCGCAGTCAAGGGCGAAGACGGCACAATGTCCATAACCGCATACAACGGTACCTCAGCCGAAGTAGTCATACCTGACAAGATAGACGGAACAGCCGTCACAGCCATTGACAGAGACGTATTCCGTGACAAGAGCATAACATCGGTAAAGATACCATCGGGAATAAAGACCATCGGATACGCAGCCTTCTATAACTGTGACCAGCTGAAAGAGATCACTATTCCGGACACAGTGACAGCCATAGGTGATTATGCATTTTATGGCTGTAACAATCTTGTTACGGTTAATATGTCCAAGAAGATCTCCACAGTGGGAACATACGCATTTGCGGATTGCCCGTCCATCGTGGGAATAGAGATACCGGCGGGAGCAGAATCACTTGGAAACTACTGTTTCTACAACTGTGATACACTTTCAAGGATTGTACTTCCGGAAGGAATAACGGTAGGAGCCCGCTGCTTTTCAGACTGTGGCAAGCTGGAATTCCTCAGCATACCAGACAACGTGACCTTTGGTGAACACGCATTCCATTACTGCCAGTCACTGAACAAGGTACAGTTTGAAGGCAAGACCGCAAAGCTTGGCACAAGCACATTCAACGACTGTAACGCGCTTCAGTACGTGGTATTCCCGACGGAGCTTGAAGCCATTCCGGACGGCTGCTTCCACAGCTGTGACGCACTCAAATCCATATCTATCCCCTCCACAGTAAAGAGCATCGGAAAGGACGCATTTTCATACTGCGGAAATCTTACAGCAATACAGCTTCCTGACGGCGTGACACTGAGTGATCGCGCATTCCAGAGCTGCGGAAAGCTTGCATCGGTCAAATTCTCCGGACGCTGCGAGGGTATCGGAGCGAACTGTTTTTCCGATACATCAATAACAGAGATAACCATACCGGAGGGCGTAAAGTCACTGGGCAGCTATGCATTCTCTCAGTGCGGATCACTGACGAAGGTAACGATAAACAGCGCACTTGAATCCATAGGTGATCTCACATTCTTACGCTGCCGCAAGCTGACATCCATCACACTTCCGGACACACTGACAACAATCGGCAATCAGGCATTCCGTGAGTGCTCCGGACTCACAACAATATCCATTCCTGACAGCGTAACAACGATGGGCGGCGGCTGCTTCGGAAATTGTTCATCACTGTCCAGCGTAAAGCTCAGCAGCAGTATCAAGTCGCTGCCATACAATGACTATGGCTTCTTCCAGTACTGCCATTCACTGAAGAGCATCACACTGCCGAAGAGCCTCACATCATTGGGATCATATGCATTCTACGAGTGCAAGCTGCTGGAATCCATAACGATACCTGAGAATGTAACATCTGTTGGTGACAATGCATTTGCAAGATGCACAGCACTTGCAGAGGTAAAACTTCCGTCGGGACTGAAAAGCTTAGGTAGAAATGCATTTGCAGAAGATACAGCGATCAAGGAGATCGTACTTCCTGATTCACTTGAGAGCAACGGCGAGTATGTATTCAACAACTGCACAGGCATTGAGAAGATAACGCTCCCATCGAAGATCAAAACAGTAGGAAAGGGACTTTATGCCGGACTTACGGGACTGAAAGAAGTAGTTATCCCGGAGGGCGTAACAGAGATCGGCGAATCAGCGTTCAGGGACTGTACTGCACTGGAGAAAGTAACAATACCTGATACAGTCATTGAGATCAATGCCGCAGCATTTTCAGGCTGCACGAAGCTGGATAATGTTACACTTCCGAAGTCACTGACAACAATACGCAATGAGGTATTCAACAAGTGTGCATCACTTAGTGCGATAAAGATACCCACAGGAGTTACTGCTATCGGCGACTATGCATTCAACGAGTGTGCAGCGCTGACCTCAGTGGAAATACCGGCAGGAGTAAAGACGATCGGTGCATTCGCATTTTCAAGCTGTACAAAGCTTGCGACTGTAAAGCTGAACGAAGGACTGGAGAGTATAGGTGAATGCGGATTCTCGCGCTCCCCTGCCATAACCTCCATAACCATGCCGGACACAGTAACGACGCTGGGCGGAGGCGTATTCGCATTCTGCTCAGGGCTGAAAGAGATCACCATATCCAAGAATGTTACCTCCCTTCCGAACAGATACTACGGCTGGCACAACTGGGACCGTGACGGAATGTTTGAAGGCTGCAAAGCGCTGACAAAGATAGTGATACCTGACAGCGTAACATCGATGGGAGTAGAGACCTTCAACGGCTGCGCCGGACTTACAGATGTGACCCTGTCGAAGAATCTTGAAACAGCATTTGAAGCAGCATTCGCAAACTGTACCGCACTGGAGAAGATAACACTTCCTGCATCACTGAAATCGCTGCCGTATCAGATGTTTGAAGGCAGCACAAAGCTGAAAACAGTGACCTTTGCGAAGAATTCCGTACTCACAGCAGTCGGAGCGCGTTCATTCGCCGGCTGTAGTGCGCTGGCAGAAATAACGCTGCCGGATAAAACTGAGTCCATCGATTACGAGGCATTTGTAAACTGCACCTCACTGGAGAGCACAACACTTCCGGACTCGATCACTACCATGAATTACGCTATATTCACAGGCTGCAAGGGACTAAAAACCATAAATATCCCTGCATCACTGGCAGTAATACCTGAGAGATGCTTTGAGCAGTGCGAAGTGCTTGAAAAGGTAACATTTGCCAAGACATCAGCACTTACCACAATAAATCAAAACGCATTCAGCGGCTGTGCAGGCCTAAAGACCATCACGCTGCCCGCAGGTCTGACAACCATAGACAAATTCGCATTTGTTAACTGCACGGGACTGACCACAGCAGTACTGCCATCGACAGTAACAACAATGGCAGAATATGTCTTCAGCAATTGCAGCTCACTGTCATCAGTAACGCTCTCTGACAGCATCAAGACTCTCTCTGAGGGAACCTTCAATGGCTGTGCCGCACTGAAGACCATAAAGCTGCCCGCAGGTCTCACAGCGATAAATACCATCGCATTCCAGAACTGTACCGCACTTGAGAGCATAACGATACCCAACAATGTAAAGACCATAGCAGCCAATGCATTCATCAACTGCTCAGCAATGAAGAAAGCAGTAATACTCAACAACGTATCGAGCATCGGAGCGAAGGCATTCGGCTACAACGCAGAAGGACTTGTTGAAGGCTTCACGATACAGGGCTACTACAATTCGATCGCAGAGGACTATGCAAACGACAACAAGATACCGTTTGAGCTGTACGGTGAGCGTGACTACAGCAAGATGAGTGTAGGATACTATATTGACGGCGAGGGAGTAGTCATAACAGACTGTGATCCGAAGGCAGAGAAAATAGTTATCCCCGACACGATCGAGAAGCTCCCTGTAGTAAAGATACAGGCGTTTGCATTCAAGAATGCCGCGATCAAGAGCGTAACAATACCTGCAACAGTAACGTCCATCGAAAAAGGCGCATTCATAAACTGTACAGCACTGACATCAGTTGAGGTACCCGATACAATATCCGCAATATCAGAGAGCTGCTTTGAGGGCTGTACGGCGCTTAAAACGGTGAAGATCGCAGATACAGTGACAAGTATCGGAGCATCTGCATTCAGCGGCTGCAAGGCACTGAAAGGCTTCACGCTCCCATCAGAACTTACAGGGATCGGAGCATCTGCATTCAGCGGCTGTACAGCACTGGAAAAGATCGACTTCACACCGGTCAAGGCAGCGATGGATCTTTCAGCATCAGTATTCCGCAATTGCACAGGACTGAAGGAGATCGAGTTTGCCGACAAGATAGGCCACATCGGAGACTACGCATTCAGCGGCTGCACATCACTCAAGAGCGTAACCATGAACGGCATCGGCTACCGTGAGATACACGCCTATGCGTTCAGCGGCTGCACAGCGCTGGAGCAGTTCAGTTTCAGCGAAAATAATAATCAGCTTTATCTGTGGGACGGCGCATTCCTTGATTGTCCGGCACTGAAGGATATAACCATCGAAAACGTATCCATGATAAACAACAGCATCGGTCGTCAGATCGGCTGGAACACAGTCAAGGGCGAAGATGGAAAAGTAACGTATGAGCTCACACCTGATATGAAGATACATGGCTTTGTAAACAGCAATATATCAACATATACAATAAGTTCAGGTATCGCATACGTCCCGACCGGCGGAGTGACCTACACAGAGGAAGAAGACCACATAGTCATAGACAAGTGGACACACGGAACCAACTATCTTACCATACCGGCACAGATCAATGGCAAGCCGGTCACAGTAATTGGCAAGAACGCATTCAAGAATCTTGGCAATTTATATCATCTGTACCTGCCGAAGAGTCTGAAGGAGATACAGTCCAATGCATTCATGGGCTCCACGGTATACTCCATGGATATACCGGCATCGGTGGAAAAGATAGGCAGCAAGGCATTTTACGAAACCCGTTACGAGAGTACGTTCCTGAATGGAGAATTTGCAATTGTCGGGGGCGGAGTACTGTACAAGTACAACGGAAATGCCGATGAAGTAACGCTTCCAGCAAGCGTGAAGCACATAGGAGAGGACGCATTCGCATACCATGACAATCTCACCTCAGTGACCATACCGGAAGGGGTACAGAACATTGGCGGCGGAGCGTTCTACAAGTGCAGCAGTCTGTCGAAGATAGAGCTGCCTGACACGATGAAGTCCATAAATGTGGGAGCATTCACAGGCTGCACATCGCTGAAAACAGTAGTGACCGGAAGCGGGATCGAGAATATCAGCGATCACGCATTCTACGACTGCGACCAGCTCTCGGCATTCTACGGACAGCCTGACAGCTATACAGAGCAGTATGCAAAGGCAAACGGAATATACTTTGAAGCTATAGCCGCAGCTGAAACAGAAGCAGCAGAAACACCGGCAGAGAAGTAAGAACCGAAAAACGAATAAACAAAAAGGCGCCGCATCATAATGATGCGGCGCTGTTATTGCTCCCCCAATTAAACTTTGCCAGAAAGGCGAAGTCAGAAAGGAAATATATCAAGGAAGGAAAACGCAGGAATGCTTTTGCATTTCAAGTTTTTCTGACGCAGATATATTTTCTTTATGTTGAGCATTGGTTGGCAAAGTTTAGTTGGGGGAGCAATATTATCAATCCATAACGATGCCGTGGGCATAGCAGTACTGAGTACCGATCTCCGTGAGCAGTTCCCTGTAGCCGTCGATCCTGAAATCCTCTGACTTGACCTCATACATAATGATGTATTCCGGTTCACGGGTACCCGGATAAGAGACAGAGCATTCATATTCGCGGAATCTTACCCAGCCGTCGTTGCTGAACTGAATGGATCTGTACTTACCGGAGCCGTCAGCGTAAGCCAGAGTAGCGTAATTGCTCATAGTGCCGTCACTTCTGCTCTGAGCGGAGCTGTAATCGATATTGCTGAGGTAATCAGCGATCTTATTCCAGTCCTCCGCAGGCAGGTCGCTGACGCCCTTGTAGGTATAGTCCTCATAGATGTCGGAATCAGGGAATCTGATACCATTAACGGCAACACTCCAGAAGTCCTGACAGCAGAAGTCATAGTAACCGTTACGAATATCGCTGATAAGCTCATATTTCAGGGTATCGGAGTAGTAGTCACTATAGCCAGTGTTATTCACAGGCGGAGCGGCAGTAGTGAGCTGAACAGCAGGCACTTCGGTGGAAGTCACAGTAGTATCGTGAGCATATATTTCAGGCACAGACACCGAAGTTTCAGCAGCAGTTGCAGCCGTATCAGTCTGTACAGCAGTTGTAGTTTCCGCATTATTCAGCTCACTGTTATCCATAGCCAGTACTTTTTCAATAGCTGACATCATATCATCGTAGTCTATTTTGAAATCGTTCTGAGTGGAAATGCTTGTTGCGACAGCATTGCCGTCAGCATCAGTTTCATAAGTAATATACGTGCATCTCATACGTCCATCGGAAAAAAAAGATATAGTGCGGTACTCATTTTCGCCGAGGTAAGCGAATGAATAGCATGAACTTCGGGAGCTTGCGGGATTGTCAACATAGCTTTCGGCAACGGGCTCATACTTAATTGAATCAAAGTAATCAGCAAGAGCATCGCGCTGAGCCTGAGTAAGAGGATCCCCGACGCGCACATTGATAGTATTTCCATCAATGAGTTTCAGAGTCTTGACTATCCTATCCTCTGTTCCGGGACAGGAAATGGTATAATCCAGCATTGAGAGATCGCCCATAGGGAGTTTGTCGGAGCTGCCGGCGGACGTAGTCACCTGTGGGGAGGTAGGGAACTGCACCATAGAGCTTTGCCCCGGCATATCCTCACCGCCGCGCATCTTAGCCAGATGAGCAGTTACACTGACAGCACAGACGATGACAGCGCAAGCAGCCATACTGCTTATAATGCGGACGATATTCTGTCTGTTTTTTTCAATGCGTTCAACACCGTAAACGTGTGACCTGAACTCTGTATTATCCTTTGTATCATTACCTGCTGCGAAAGCCTCGCAGTTTCTGATGATACGTTCTTTCTGTTCATCTGAGAGCCTGATCTGACGGGCTTTCTGTTTCAACTTATCGTATTTCATCACATAAAATCCTTTCTGTACTTCTCTGCAAGCAATCTGCGACCTTTTTGCAGTCTCATTTTGACCGCTGAGGGCGACTTACCGATAATATCAGCGATCTCATCGACTTTATACTCTTCGATATAGTACAAGGTAAGAACGATGCGGAATTTTTCCGGCAGCATTGAAAGAGCTTCGAGGATCAGCCCGCCATCGTCCTCCTGAGCGATATAGAAAAGCTTATCTTCACTTTCGGTGCGGTGTTTATTCTGGTATCGCAGTACATCGCGGCATTTATTTGAAGCGACGGTAATAAGCCAGGCTTTCTCATGTTCACTGTTGTCGAACTGAGGGGCTTTCCGGATATAGGTCATAAAAGTATCCTGGACCGCATCTTCCGCATCGCTTTGATTTTTCAGCATAACGATGCAGATACGGTAGAGCATATCGCCGTATGTTTCAACAGCCGCACGCACCAGATCTGCGTTCAACATCTGATATTCAACTTCCTTTCCTGAGTTATCTGAACAGATAAAAGACTCTTCATAAGGGATACGACTGAACAGGCAAAATGGTCAATAATAATTTTATCACAATTCACAGAGAATTCAAGTACAGAAAACCGACAGATTTAATTTATTGAATCGTCATATATAATTTTCTGATTTGGTAATTTATATTATGCGAATTAACAAAACACAAAGGAATTTTTAATCATATTGTCCGCTCATGAATTTTATCACCGAGAATGCATAATGGAAGCAGTCAAAGGCTTCTGAAAAACTCATATGACAGAAAGGAAAAAAACAATGAAAAAGAAAATTTCAGCATTCGTCACATCACTTGCTCTGCTTGCATCTTCAGCAGCAGTAATGCCGGGATTCACAGCAAGCGCAGCGGAGCTCCCTTCCAGCGTTGATCTCAGCACAAACAATCCCTGTTTCCCTGAAACAGTATTTGATCAGGGCGGTCAGGGATCATGCGTAGCATCAGCGATCACCTACTATCAGTACACATATCATGCAAGAAAGGCGATCCTTGAAAAGGATCCTGATGCAGATGTAAGCGGGATCCTTTACTCCCCTGCATCGATCTATTCGCAGATAAACGGCGGACATGACGGCGGCTCAAATGAAATAAGAACATATAGTGTATTAAAGAACAGAGGAGCACTCAAGCTTGATGTATCACCATATGACAGATTCTGGGATGTATCATATTATGACAAGAACTTAGATGAAACCCTTGATACTCCGGCTGCATTAAACTATATAGATCCATACACATATAATAACTCACTGAACGAAGATGAAAAGAAGCTGTTTGAAGAAGTAACATACAACGGATACAAGAAATACAGACGTATCGGAGAGTACATCACAAAGGAAGAGTATGATGCTCTCTCATACGACAAGAAGCGCTTCTTCGTACCGGTATACGAAAACGGCGATTCCAATGTAAAATATACTGATGGCATTGTACGTGAACCGCAGCTTTACTGGCACGTAACTACACCATACCGTGCTATTCCAAGAAACAGTGAAGCACTGTTCAACGCACTTGACCTGAGAATTGACAGCTATGAAGGCTTCAGTGTTGACGCAGAGAAGATCAACGAGGACGGCACAAGAGATTACAGAGCAGAAACTGACAGTCACACAAAGGAAGATCAGTTCATCAATCAGATCAAGGAAGAGCTGAACAACGGAAATATAGTAAGTACAGGCGGATACTTCAACTATGATCTTGGAAAAACATATACAGATCTTGGCAACGGACAATACGGCTATGTCCTTAAACAGAACTACAGACAAATAGGTGATTACAGCGGACATCAGTTCACTATCGTAGGCTATGATGATAACATTACGTGCGATATAGACGGTGACAAAGAAATCGATGAAACCTCAGAGAAGGGTGCATTCAAGATTGCAAACACCTGGGGCTGCTGGTCAAACGACGGCTATATCTGGGTAATGTACGATTCAGTACGTGAGAGATCAGATACAAAGATAGCAAACAAAATGACCATAAAGGGCGCTACACCTGATAAAAACGAGTTATACTGCAGAGTTCCGGCATTTGAGGATTGCTATACAATAAAGGTATCAAAGAAGGATATAAAGCTGGTATCTGAGGTAGACGTAATGACAAACAATTACTACTCCGTATCAGTAGACAACTATACAGAGGATTCAGAGCATATCCTTAACGAGATCCCGTCAAACACACACTCAACAGTAGTATACAGCGGACCTATCTTTACAGACATCACAGAACTCTGCGGTGACAAGATCAACGGAAAATACTACACTGTACAGGCAAACAACTGCAACTCATGGTTCAACAACGATATGTACGTCAAGGCAATCCGCCTCAAGGATGACAAGGGCAAAGTAGTAGCAGAAGCAAACCTGACCAACGGTGACAAGTTTACAAATCTCAGCCACGAAGGAGAGTCATTCCAGTACACACTGAATGTAAACATCCAGCCCGGCGACCTCAATTATGACGGTGCAATTGATGAGGCAGACCTTGATAAGGCAGATGAGTACTTCAACATTGCAAACTACAGAACAGACGCCGTATCAAAGGAAAAAGAGATCAAGGACAAGTTCTCAGCATTCCAGCTTGAGCTTCTTGACGTAAACGGTGACGGAGCGATCACAATGGACGACTACAGTCTTATTGAAACAACAGTAAACTCCTGACAAAGACCTCCTATAGAAAGCAGCCTCCTTCGGGAGGCTGTTTTTTTTGATAACGGAAGGTAGGATTAATTTACACAAAGTATTGATTTTTCAGAGCTGATGTAGTATAATTAGTGTAACGGTTATACCGAATCTGACATCAAGGGATGTTTGCCATGCTAAAAGCGATATGCTCCCGAAAGGAGCTGACATCGAGCAGTTATTACTGCTGCATAAGTGATATAATTGACCTGCCGCAGCTTGAGCAGCTGAAAGACATTACCCACCACATATCAACAACGCGCTTTCAGCACTGTGTCAACGTATCATACTACAGCTACATAGTCTGCCGTAAGCTGCATCTCAATGCGCGGTCAGCAGCGAGGGCAGGGCTGCTCCACGACCTGTTCTACTATGACAGGAAGGAGTACAACTCTGCGCGTATGAAAGGAGACCCGTCTCACAGCCGGCATCACTCAGCGATAGCGCTGAAAAATGCGAAGGGAATAACCGAAGTGAATGCCATAGAGGAAGATATGATCGCAAAGCATATGTGGCCGATGACGCTGAAGCTGCCGAAGTACAGGGAAACGTATGTAATAACGGTCATAGACAAATACTGTGCAGTACTGGAATTCTGTGTACCACAGATAACGCGCATAGCCGTAAGGAAAAGAATAAAACCGTCTGTAACAGAACGGAAAAATATACAAGGAGGATATTCCAATGAATATTGAGACCAAATGCCTGCACGCAGGCTATACACCAAAGAATACAGAACCCCGCGTAGTACCGATAGTACAGAGTACTACATACGTATACGACTCGACAGATGATGTAGCAGCTGTATTTGACGATCCGACCAAGAGCCTTATCTACTCACGCTTTGAGAATCCCACAGTAATGGCAGTTGAGGAGAAGATAGCGGCACTTGAAGGCGGAATCGGTGCGATGTGCACATCCAGCGGACAGGCAGCATCACTGCTTTCGCTGCTCAATATACTTCAGGCAGGCGACAGCTTCATATCAGCAGCAACGATCTACGGCGGAACTGTAAATCTGTTTGCATACACACTGAAGAAGCTGGGGATCGAGTGCATATTCGTTGATGCAGATGCAACAGAGGAAGAGATACAGAAGGCATTCAAGCCAAACACAAAGGCAGTATTTGGCGAGACACTGGCAAATCCTGCACTTGCAGTATTTGACATAGAGAAGTTTGCGAAGATCGCCCACAAGAACGGCGTACCGCTGATAATCGACAATACCTTCCCGACCCCGATCCTCTGCCGACCCTTTGAGTACGGAGCAGATATAGTTATCCACTCCACCACAAAGTACATGGACGGCCATGCAGTACAGGGCGGCGGAGTTATAGTAGATTCGGGTAATTTTGACTGGACAAACGGCAAGTTCCCTGAGTTTACAGAGCCGGACGAGAGCTATCACGGAACAGTTTATACAAAGGCATACGGAAAGGCAGCATACATTATAAAGGCAAGAATGCAGCTTATGCGTGACTTTGGCTGTTATCCGGCAGCGCAGTCCGCATTCTATCTGAATCTCGGACTTGAGACACTGGCAGTCCGCATGAAGCAGTACTGTGAGAATGCGCTGACAGTAGCTGAATTCCTTGAGAACAACGACAAGGTAGAGTCAGTAAACTATCCGGGACTGAAGAGCAACAAGTACTATGATCTCGCGCAGAAGTATCTGCCGGGCGGCTGCAGCGGAGTTATCTCATTTGTTATCAAGGGCGGCAGGAACACAGCAGTGAAGTTCATGGATTCACTGGAGCTTGCATCAAACGAGGTACACGTAGCAGACATACGCACCTGCGTACTTCATCCGGCAAGTGCAACACACCGTCAGCTTACAGACGAGCAGCTTGTAGCCTGCGGAATCAACGGAGGAATGATCCGCTTATCCGTAGGACTTGAGAACGTCAACGATATAATTGACGACTTAAAGAAGGGATTTGCAGCGATCTGACGGTAAAAAGATACCGAAAAGGAGAGAAAAGCGATGAATGCTGTAATAGTCTACGCATCACAGACAGGCTTCACGAAGAAATATGCGGAGTGGCTTGCAGAGCGCACCGGCGGTGAAGCTATGGAAATAAAGGAAGCCGAAAGCAAGGGAGCGGAGTACTTTGACAAGTATGACGCGATCGTATACGGCGGCTGGGCGAACACAGGAAAGGTCGTGAAGTCCAACTGGTTCACAGCGAATATGCCGCGGTGGAAAGGCAAGAAGCTTGCGATATTCTGTGTCGGCGCCAGTCTTAACGGCGGCTCACACATTGATGATATGATGAGCAAGGTACTGGACGAAGAGCAGAGCAAGTACGCAAAGGCGTTTTACTGTCAGGGCGGACTCAGCTATGAAAAGCTGTCATTAGGCTCCAGACTGGCAATGAAGGCATATGCAGCGATCATCAAGCGGAACAAGACAGATAACGAAGCCGATAAAAAGATGGCGGAGCTTATCTCCGACTCCTTTGACGTATCGGATCCAAAGTATCTTGAACCGATCATCGAATATCTGAACAAATAACAAAAAAGCGCCATAGTATTTCTGAAAGCAGAAATACTATGGCGTTTTTGCACAGGTCAGGAATGCAGCTTCCGGAGGTACATGATCTCGCGAAGTTCCTTGCCGCCAATAACATCATCGATGAAGTCACCGGAGCAGACAAAACCATGTTTTTCATAGAAGCATCTTGCATTATGATTCTCCTCCAGCACCCAGAGCAGCACATTCCCGAAGCCTGCATCTCTCAGTTTACACAGGGCGAATTCAAGCAGCCTGCTTCCCACTCCCCTGCCCATGAATTCCGGCAGAAGGTATATTGAAACTATCTCACCATAGCCTGAGTATTTCACCCAGCGGGAGCTGCAGAAGCTGAGAGTACCGACAATATCGCCGTCATTGACCGCAACGATGCTGTGTATACCCTCACGATCCACATGAGCCGCCCATTTTCCCACAGGGATACAGTCAAGGTATTCCTGTGGAACGATACCTTTGTAGGCATATTTCCAGCTCAGCTCATAGACGCGGCTGATACTTAGCGGATCGTCACTATGATCAACAAATCTTATATCCATACAAACACCTCAGAAACAAAGAGGACTGCCGAAGCAGTCCCATGAAATCAGTCTTTTCTGAAAAGCACGCGCATCATCATACCTCCGCCGGCAGCCACCAGACCGAACATGATAACGAAGACATAAGCACTTGTCCTGAGCCAGTGCAGATGAACGCTCATGATAATACTCAGCAGGAAAATAACGATACCCAGAGAGAGCACGATACCGCCGAATATTTTGCGGTCCATAACGAAGAGCATACCGATACCGATGATGATAGGCAGCATAATGAGACCATTAGGGAGCGAATAGGAACCGATGCGGAAGAAAGAGCCGCCGAAGCCGCCCCAGCCGCTTGATACCTCCACATTCTGGAGTATCATGAACAGACCGCCGCCGAACATCAGCAGACCTACGAAAAAGGTCAGCAGGTCATTACGGTCCTTGTGTTTATTTCTCTCGAAGCGTTTGAGGTCCTCATAAGCCTTTTCGAGAGCCTTATCTTCTTTAGATTTACCCATATTCAATACCTCCATATCACAGAAGATGCACATAAAAGATACATCACGATAATATTATAAAGCATATCAATTGATTTGTCAAGGAGCAATTCACTGCAATGGATATAATAATCCGTCCAAAAAAGCGACAAAAACTGTCACAAAGACTAAAGCCTGATTTTTCACTTGACAAAAGGAGAAAAAAGGGCTATAATTACGATGTGAAGAAAGTAAATATCAATTGGAACAACGGCGTTTCGATTGCGGAGGTACAGCAAAGGAGCTGTATCATGCAGTCGTGCGCCTTTTATTATTTGAGGAGGAATAAAAATGTCAGAATGCAAAGGAAAGAATGTCTCTGAATTTTTCGGCTGCAACGTATTCAGTGATTCAGTGATGAGGGAAAGGCTGCCAAAGAACATATACCGCTCGGTACAGCGCACCAAGCAGCTTGGCATCGCACTGGACAGCGAGGTAGCGGACGTAGTGGCAAATGCGATGAAGGACTGGGCAGTAGAGAAGGGCGCGACGCACTATACACACTGGTTCCAGCCGATGACCGGCGTAACAGCAGAGAAGCATGATGCATTCATCAATCCCTACGGCAAGGGCGATGTGATACTTGAGTTTTCCGGCAAGGAGCTTATCAAAGGCGAACCGGACGCATCATCATTCCCCTCCGGCGGACTCCGCTCGACATTTGAAGCGCGGGGCTATACCGCATGGGACCCCACATCATGTGCATTCATCAAAGATGATTCACTGTATATCCCCACAGCATTCTGTTCATATACAGGAGAGGTACTTGACAAAAAGACACCCCTTCTGCGTTCAATGGACGTACTGAGCCAGCAGGCGCTGAGGATACTGCGGCTTTTCGGCAACACCGAAGCAACAAGAGTAACGACGACAGTCGGACCCGAGCAGGAGTACTTTCTTATTGACAAGAAGTACTTTGACGCCCGTGAGGACCTTGTAATAACAGGACGCACCCTGTTCGGAGCAAAACCGCCGAAGGGACAAGAGCTTGAGGACCACTACTATGGCAACATCAAGCAGCGCGTATCAGACTACATGAAGGATCTGGACGAGGAGCTGTGGAAGCTGGGGATCTATGCCAAAACCAAGCACAACGAGGTAGCACCGTCGCAGCACGAACTTGCACCGGTATTCACCACATCTAACATAGCCGCAGACCACAACCAGCTGACTATGGAGATCATGAAGAAGACGGCGATCAAGCACGGACTGTACTGTCTGCTGCACGAGAAGCCATTTGCGGGAGTAAACGGCTCCGGCAAGCACAACAACTGGTCGATGTCCTCAAATGACGGCCAGAACCTTCTTGACCCCGGTGACACACCGCAGAACAATCTGCAATTCCTGACATTCCTCTGTGCTATAATCAAGGGCGTACACGAATACGCACCGCTGCTGAGGCTGTCCGCAGCATCAGCCGGAAACGACCACAGACTTGGTGCAAATGAAGCACCGCCTGCGATCGTATCCATGTTCATCGGAAGTGAGCTTGAAGGGGTTATCGACGCACTGGAGAAGGGCGAGAAGTACTCCTCAGGGGACAACAAGACCTTTGAGATAGGCGTAGATGTACTGCCTGATTTCCCGAAGGACACAACAGACCGCAACCGTACATCACCATTTGCATTCACAGGAAACAAATTTGAGTTCCGTATGCTTGGCTCATCAGATTCCATATCCTGCACCAACACCATACTGAACACAATAGTAGCAGAGGAGCTCAGTCTGTTTGCGGACGAGCTGGAAGGTTCAGCCAACTTCAAGAAGGATCTGAAGGCACTTCTTGTGCGCACGATCAAGGAGCACAAGCAGATAATCTACAACGGAAACGGCTATTCAGAGGAATGGCTGAAGGAAGCGGTAGAGGAACGGCATCTGCCGAATCTGGTATCCACAGTAGATGCACTTCCGGAGTACATCACACCCAAGAGCGTAGCGCTGTTTGAGAAATTCCACGTATACACAGAAGCGGAGCTGAGATCGAGAACAGAGATATTACTTGAGAACTACAGCAAGGTAATAAACATTGAAGCGCTGACGATGATCGACATGATAAAGAAGCAGATACTGCCGGCAGTAATGCGATACACGAAGGAGATCTGCGACACCGGCGCATCTAAGAGAGCAATGGGCATAGCGGACACAGTAGAGAAGGATCTTGCGACGAAGCTGTCGGCACTGACAGAGGGCATCTACAAGGAGACAGCGGTACTTGAGAGCAAGGTGATCTCTGCGCAGGGAAAGACAGAGGGACTTGAAATGGCACGGTTCTACTGTGATGAGGTATTCACCCAGATGCAGACACTCCGCGCAATAGTTGACGAAACGGAGACGAACGTAAGCGAAGAGATATGGCCGCTGATACCATACACCAAGCTGCTTTTCTCTGTCTGATAAGAGCATAAAAAACGACCCCGGAGCGGTTGAAACATACCATTCCGGGGTTATTTGTATTTTCAGGAATTGATGATGCTCATGCGTCATCATTTTTTCTGATCAGGATCGAATTGAGTAAACTTGCAGCGGCAAGAATAATAAAAACAAATCTGGGCATATCCACATCAGCGATTGCGGAAACAATAATAGCAATACCGGCAATAATGCCGCAAATACCGGACAATACCCCTATCTGGCTTTAAGTTTCAGGCTGTTTTCACTATTTTTCATCACAGCTTACCCGTCATAGTATCGAGGTCGAAATCACCGTGGGCAACAGCCATACCGAGCTTATACATCGGGCCGATATGCTCCTCTGTACCGAAAGCGATATGCTTGTAAGTCTTTCTGATAGGAGCGAGAGCGACCTCATCATCATTGATGAGCATAGCCTTACCATCGTCGGACCATCTGAAGCCTTTTTCGGCCATACCGTTTCTGAGCATAGTTTCGCCGAGGTAAGCACCGTAGACGACAGCGAGGCCCCATGCAGTATCGTCGTTGAGGCCCTCCTCGAAGTATTTTCTGTGGGTCTCATCGAGGATAGCGGAGAGAACGGGAATATCGCTTTCCTTGAAAGTCAGTTCAACATTAAGGTTACGTGCGAGCTCGACAGCCTTCTGGCTGAGAGCGATTGGGTCGAAGTTTTTTGAATTGTTAGCCATAATAGATACCTCCTGAGGGTCATTGCTGGGAATTATCCGAACCGGCGAAGTGGATAGCCTTTACAGGACAGGCAGCAGCGCAGGCACCGCAGCAGGTGCACTTATCGTAGTCGATGACCGCGTGGAAGTCCTGCACAGTAACAGCGCCGGAGGGACATTTTTTCTCGCACATCTTACAGCCGATGCAGCCGTTTTTACACGCGAGTTTAGTAGCTTTACCGTTATCGGCGGAGCTGCAAAGGACATCGACCTTTTTAGCAGCCGGCTTAACGGAAATAAGGTGATTTGGACAGACATCAACGCACTGTCCGCAAGCGCCGCACAGTGCAGGCAGCACTTTAGCGACACCATTTTCGATGCGAATGGCATCATGTTCGCAGACCTGAGCGCAGTCGCCGAAGCCGAGGCAGCCGAACTTACATGAACCGTTGCCGGAGTAGAAGCGTTTGACGGCCTTACAAGACTGAACGCCATCGAAGTCGAAAGCAGGCTGAGTAGCATTACAGTCGCCGTTGCAGTGAACGACGGCAGTCATTCTCACGACCTCAGCCGCAGCGGTACCGAGAATATCCGCGATCTTAGCAGCGGCATCGGCACCTCCGGGGCGGCACAGGTTAGTGGGAGCGCCCTTAGTGATGATAGCATCAGCGTAGTCGGCGCAGCCGGCATATCCGCAAGCACCGCAGTTAGCCTGAGGGAGCGAATCGCTGATTTTTTCGATACGCTCATCGGTCTCGACGTAGAACACCTTAGCGGCGATGGTAAGGAGCACACCTGCAGCGATACCGCACACGCCGAGGATAATAGCAGGGATAAGATAAGTCATCACGCCACCTCCTCAGTTAAACAGACCGGAGAAGCCCATAAAGCTCACCGAAACGATGGAAGCGGCGATAAGAGTAGCTGGAACGCCCTTGAAGGTATCGGGAATATCCGCGTACTCCATTTTTCTGCGGACTCCGGAGAAAATGACCAGAGCCAGCATAAAACCGAGGCCTGCGCCCAGAGCATTAACGATAGAATTGAAGAAGCTGTAGCCGTTATCGATATTGAGAACAGTAACGCCGAGAACAGCGCAGTTAGTAGTGATAAGCGGCAGATAGACACCGAGGGACTTATAAAGGGACGGTATCATTTTCTTGAGCATATTCTCGACGAGCTGAACGAACAGCGCGATAACGAGAATGAACACGACGGTATCGAAGTATTCCAGCCCGTTAGGGACGAGAATACCGTGGTGAATGGGGTAAGTAACGATAGTTGCGCATATCATGACGAAGGTAACAGCGATACCCATACCTGCGGCGCTGTCGAGCTTTTTAGAGACACCGAGGAAGGGGCAGATACCCATGAATTTAGATAGCACGAAGTTATCCGTGAGCATAGC
>CADBNS010000036.1 GCA_902796065.1 Ruminococcus flavefaciens | reverse complement strand
GAACGCCTCAGCAAGCAGTATAAGATAGCTGCTGCTGGATATGAGAAAATGACCATTCGATATGAGGATTCCCGTAAAGTGATCCACGATATAAACAAGCACCTGAGAGTCATCGACGCTATGGATCGTTCTGATGGTATGAGAGCCCGTGAGTACCGTCAGATGTTGTCCGACAAGGTAGATGGCATCCTGGGCAGCTTCCATAGTTCCAGTAATATACTTAACATAATTATGACAGAAAAGATCGCCGATGCTGAACAGAATAATGTAAAAGTCGCTTTGAATGTGGAGGATGTCGATTTTGGCGACATCAGCGATGTGGATATGACTTCTATCTTCGCTAACCTGTGGGACAATGCTATTGAGGCTTGCAAACGGTTAGGTACGGAAGAAAGAATGATAAGCGTGGATATCGGAAAGATTAATAATTTTATTGTGATAAGCTTTGAGAACACCTTTGACGGTACGTTCAAGAAAGCTAAGAACGGTGAACTGGTCTCTGCAAAGAAGGACCATGAGGGAGTCGGCATGAGCATAATCCGCTCTACTGTGGATAAGTATAAGGGATTCTTTACTTATTCGGCGAACGGAAATATGTTCAATGCGAAGATAATGCTCCCTGTTGAGTGAGAAAAGTGTGTATATACAAAGGACTGCTGTGGTCTCCACAGCAGTTTTTTGCGTTTACAGTAAAGTGCGGAGCCGGTCGGCAGGGCTTGCGTCCGCATGATTTTAAGAAAATCATAAGAATTTCAACTGCAATTTCATAAGAACAGTATTCTATAATATTGACAGAAGAACAACAGAGCGCTAAAATGTATACTGTAACGCTTTGCTATGAAAGGACTTTATCATGATAAATATTGAGAATTCTTCTATTCTTGTGGTGGATGACGATCACGATATAGTGAATGCCATCGCCGCCCTCCTCTCAAAGGAGGGATACACCATTTACAAAGCCTATAACGGTCTTGAAGCTATCGATCAGCTTATGCAGAACGACGTCCAGCTCATACTCATCGACGTAATGATGCCGAAAATGGACGGCCTCTCCGCTATGATGAAGATACGCGCCACACGGAATATCCCCATCATCGTTCTCTCCGCCAAGTCGGAGGACAGCGATAAGATACTGGGTCTGTCCATGGGCGCTGACGACTACATCACCAAGCCGTATAATCCAATGGAGCTTGTAGCCCGTGTGCAGTCCAACTTGCGCCGCTACCTCAGCCTCGGAGCTGCAGAGGGCGTGAAAAAGGACAATATCCTGCGCATCGGCGGACTTTCCCTCGACAGGGACGGTAAACAGCTTTCCGTGGACGGTTCGCCTGTGAAGCTGACTGCTACTGAGTACAAGATAACTCAGCTCCTTATGGAAAACGCCGGACGCATCTTCTCCGCAGAGGAGATATACTCCCGCGTGTGGAACGAGGACTCCTATTCCGTTGAGAATACCGTAATGGTGCATATCCGCCACATCAGAGAAAAAATAGAGATAAACCCCAGTGATCCCCGCTATCTGAAAGTGGTCTGGGGTATCGGATACAAAATGGAGAAGCAATAGGAGGGATCGTAATGATCTTGAAGAAACGGGTCTCACGCATCATCGCATTTATAGTTTCCTGTGCGATGATAGGATTCTGCGCTGTGGAGTTAATGTTCATAGTGGATAAGAACACCCACGATGTACGCGAGCGCCAATCTAAGGACGGATGCATAGGAAGCTACGGCTATACCCACGATATGAACTTCCTCTTTGACCAGCTGTGGGCACTGAGTAATATTTACCTGCGCAATACCGATGATAAGGGCAGGTTCACCGGCTCAGAGATATACAAGAAGTCGGTGCGTCAGGCTCTTATTGACCTTGAGGTAATGAATGAGGATGGAGAACTGCTTATAAATAATCCCAGCGGATTTGAGTACTACGCAAGCTGCGGAGACAAGAGACTGACAAATACAAAGAAGTCTCCGGACGAACTCAGCAGCGAGTACTCCATCGAGTACGTCAGGGGCTTTGACCAGAATTATCCCACGGGCATCAACTGGTCGCACACTGCCAATAAGTGGTGGTATACCACGAACTACGGTCTGACCTACTACGCTGTAAACGGCGAGCTGCCAAAAAGGGCAGTTGCACTGTACGACTTTGATACTACCGGTCTTGATTACTACAACGACTACAACGGCGCAACTATATACTACAAGACTGACGGTACTACTCCTGTGCCGGAGAATGAGCTGAGCAGAGAATATATGGAACGGGCTGACCGTGAGGCATATGAGTATTTCAATCCGGACTCTGACGACCATGTGGTGCTTCCAAGAGAGGAGTTCGATGGCTATGATCACGAGTACGAGAGAGATGTGAAGTACATCGGCGATATGTCTGAGGTCACAGACACCGGCGCATACCTGTTCTATGATGATAACCACCAGTGCTGGTACAAGGTGGACAAGAGCACATTTATCCGGACTGACGGCAGCAACAGCGATATTTCCATCTACATCAGACCTTCCGATGCTGTTATCGCTGACTATGAGCAGTACGCAGCTCGCCGTACTGCTATGGAGACGGAATCTGTACACAAGGCGATGCCGCTGATACCGGTTGCAGCTGTAGGCGGAATAATCGGTATTATCCTGCTGTTCTGCTGCGGATACAGCGCAGAAAAGAAGAAGTTCGTCATGTCAATGCCGGACTACCTGTTCGCAGAGCTGCCGATACTCATAATCATCGCATCAGGGATTATTGTATTCTCATTCATTCGCACCGGAGACGGTTCGCTGCAAGAGAGCATAAACAGCTATTACAGCTTTGACATGGCTGGTATAGTTATCGGAGGCTGTGCAGCGGCAGTCTATGCAGTATGTCTGGGCTGCGTCATAACTCTGATAACCCGCCTTAAATGCCATAGCTTCTGGAAAACCACACTTACCGGACGCATTGCCGTATTCTGCTGGAAGGGCGTTAAGAAGATAGCCGGATTTATCAGCGCTAAGCTCAGACAGAGCAGCATACGCCGCATTGAGCGTGATGCGCTCCGCAATGACCGGTTCATGCGCAGATTCATCATTCGTACTGCAATAGCTGCCGTTATCGGCGGACTCATTTACATCGCATTCCTGTCAACAAGGGATCTGGATATGCTCGTGGTATGTACACTGCTGCTGCTTGCCGGATATGTTTATTTCAGTATCCGCGACCATGTGGAATTAGCCGGTGTATCCAAGCAGATAGCCGATATGAACGGCGGTGACTACACACCGCGGACCGTTCCGGAGAAGTCTCCGGCATACGGCATGACCAACAACCTCAACAATATCGCTGACGGTATGAAGTCTGCGGTAGACCGTCAGGTGAAGTCCGAGCGCATGAAGATAGAGCTGGTGACCAATGTCTCTCACGACCTGAAAACTCCGCTGACCTCCATAATCAGCTACATCGACCTGCTTGCTGATGAGGAGATGAGTCCGGCAGCAAAGGACTATGTGACCATTATCAGCCAGAAATCCGACAGACTGAAAACGATGGTATCCGACCTGTTCGACCTTGCGAAGGCTACAAGCCGCTCCGATGTGAATGCTGAGGAGCTGGACGCTGTGATACTCACTCAGCAGGTCATAGGTGATATGTCGGACAAGATAGCGCAGTCCGGAAGGGATATACGCACCGATATACAGGTGCATACGGCTCCGGTCATGGCGGAGGGCAAGAAGCTCTACCGCGTGTTCCAGAACCTCATAGATAACGCGCTCAAGTACTCCATGGAGGGTACACGCATTTACATCACTCTCACCAGCAACGGTACAGATGCCTGCGTATCTGTCAAGAACATCGCGGCTGAGGAAATGAACTTCACTCCCGAGGAGATAGTGGAGCGCTTCACCCGCGGCGACCAGTCACGCACAACTGAGGGCAACGGTCTTGGACTGTCCATCGCCAAGAGCTTCACGGAAGCCTGCGGCGGAAGATTCAATGTCATCATCGACGGCGATATGTTCACTGCAACAGTGGAGCTGCCGCTGAAAAACAAGGAATAATAAAGGCAACACCGCACAAAGACCGCCTGACGTCTTTGTACGGTATTGTCTAAACAGTGAAGAAAGAACGATGAATAACGGCAGGGTCCGGAATTCGTCTGTTCTTTCTTCTTTTTTCGCTGTGTTTTGTGCGCCGCTTTCTATTGACGTTTGCCGCGCATTGTGGTATAATAATCTAATAAAGAAATAAGGAGGGAAGGATATGTCATCCCCTGAAATATTATACATGGTAGTCCCCTGCTACAACGAGGAGGAGGTACTGCCGGAAACTTCCAAGCGACTGAAAGAAAAATATCAGTCCCTTATCGAACGCAAGCTCATATCGCCGCTTAGCCGCGTGGTTTTCGTCAACGACGGCTCAAAGGACAAGACATGGAGCATGATACAGGAGCTGCACAGCTCCGACCCTGAGTTTTTCTCCGGTATCAACCTCGCCCACAATGCCGGTCACCAGAATGCCGTACTCGCCGGACTGATGACAGTCAAGGATATATGCGATATGGCTATAACTATGGACGCTGACCTACAGGACGATATAAATACTATCGACGCTATGGTAGAGAAGTACTACGAGGGCAATCAGGTAGTCTACGGCGTAAGAAGTGCAAGAGATACCGATACATTTTTCAAGAGATTCACCGCAGAGGGCTTCTATAAGTTCATGAAGGTCATGGGTGCCGATGTGGTATACAACCACGCGGACTTCCGGCTTATGAGCAAGGTAGTACTGAAGGAGCTTGCCAACTTCAAGGAGGTCAATCTCTTCCTGCGCGGAATGGTGCCGCTTATCGGCTACCAGAGCTGCAGCGTCTACTATGAACGTGCAGAGCGGTTCGCCGGTGAGAGCAAGTATCCGCTGAAAAAGATGCTTGCATTCGCAGTAAACGGCATCACCTCATTCAGTGTCAAGCCGCTGAAGCTGATAACCAGCGTAGGCATCATCATGTCCATACTGAGCTTAGTAGCGATAATATGGTCGGTAGTTGCAAAAATAGGCGGATTTTCAGAGCTTGGCTGGTCCAGCACGATGTGCTCCATATGGCTCATCGGCGGATTGCAGCTGTTGGCACTGGGAATCATCGGTGAATATGTCGGCAAGATATACGCCGAAGTCAAGCAGAGGCCGCGGTTCATTATTGCGGATTTCATAAACGATCCGGATAACAAGTAATGATAATACAAAATCACCATTCATCTATACTTCGGTGCAAACACTATATGATACTTGCAATTCCACTTGGAATGTGCTATACTATTTATATCGTCTCGTTTCATGACGATACCTCCTTTGTTATTTTCAGTTTGGTTGGCAGACCATTACTATTATAACATGGGAGGTTTTCTTTTTCT
>CADBNS010000035.1 GCA_902796065.1 Ruminococcus flavefaciens | reverse complement strand
GTCAGTATGCCTGCGGAATTTCTATACAATCTGACGAAAAATCTCACGGCGCATCTTCAGCACAATCTTTGTGCGGTATTGCCTAAAGAATGATTATCTGCGCATTCCGGACGCAGTATAGCGGGAATGCAATACAAATAAGCGGATCAGCCTGCGATCTGCTTTACCTTTATTTCCTTTTCAACGAGGGCGAGGTCGTTCTTGACCATACGCTCAACGAGTTCAGAGAAAGAAATATCTCTCTTCCAGCCGAGAACAGACTCAGCCTTAGCGGGATTACCGAGGAGAATATCGACCTCAGCAGGGCGGAAGAAGTTCTTGTTTACCTTAACGATGGTCTTGCCGTCAGCCTTATTGATACCGATCTCATCAACACCGCTGCCCTGCCACTGAACTTCGATACCGACGTGGCTGAAAGCGGTCTCAACGAATTCGCGGACAGTGCGTGTCTCATTGGTAGCGATAACGTAGTCATCGGGCTTATCCTGCTGGAGCATGAGCCACATAGCTCTTACGTAGTCCTTGGAGTGGCCCCAGTCGCGCTTAGAGTCCATATTACCCAGTTCAACGTGATCCTGAACGCCCAGCTTGATACGAGCGACAGCGTCGGTTATCTTACGTGTAACGAACTCGATGCCGCGGCGTTCGCTCTCGTGGTTGAAGAGGATACCGGAGCAAGCGAACATATTGTAGCTTTCGCGGTAGTTCTTGGTGATCCAGTGACCGTACAGCTTAGCGACACCGTAAGGACTTCTTGGGTAGAAAGGAGTTTTCTCAGTCTGAGGGATCTCCTGAACGAGGCCGAACATTTCGGAAGTAGAAGCCTGATAGAAGCGGGCCTCCGGCTTAACGATGCGGATAGCCTCCAGCATATTGGTAACGCCGATAGCATCAATATCAGCAGTACCGAGTGGAGTATCCCAGCTTGTAGCCACGAAAGACTGAGCGGCGAGGTTATACACCTCATCAGCCTGAGAGATCTTCATAGCAGAGATGAGTGAAACGGGGTCAGTCATATCAGCGTAGATGAGCTTCACCTTATCCTTGAGGTGAGCGATATTGCCGTAATCCACGGTAGCCTTTCTTCTCCAGATACCGTAAACATTATATCCTTTTTCCAGCAGGAGTTCTGCGAGGTAAGATCCGTCCTGACCAGTGATTCCAGTGATAAGTGCGTTTTTCATTTAAAATATCTCCTTAAAAAATATGTTTATACAAGATCATTTCTGCCCTGCTCGCGGAGCTGAGCGATAACCTTCTTAACGTCCTGAGTGCTGTTTTTAGAGCAAACGAGGAGGGCGTCATCGGTATCAACGATGATGATGTCCTCAACACCGACAGCAGCGATAAGGCGTTTGCCGCCGCAGATAGTGGTACGTTCTGAGCCGACGGAAATGACATCGCCCTCAAAGTAGTTGCGGTCGTCATCGGTCTCATTGATACGCTCCACAGCCAGCCAGCTGCCGACGTCGTCCCAGCCGAAGCTTCCGGGGATAGTGTAGATATTATCGGCGTGTTCCATGATACCGAAGTCAACGGATTCGCTGCGGAATGCGGTGAATTCCTTGACCAGAACGGCGTTGAATTCGGGCTTGCCGTAAGCCTCACCGATGCGGACAGCGCCGTCGTAAATATCGGGCATGAGCTTCTGCATATTGCTCATGATAGAAGAGACCTTCCACACGAACATACCGCTGTTCCAGAGGTACTTTCCGGAAGCCAGGTATTCCTTTGCGGTAGGGAGGTCAGGCTTTTCGACGAAGCGTTCAACCTCATAGGTATCGCCGGCTTCCCTGCCGAAGTTGATATAGCCGTAACCGGTTTCGGGGTAAGCGGGTGTGATACCGATAGTAACGAGGTTAGAGCCTTCCTCAGCAGCGCGGATAGCCTTTCTGAGGGTATTCACATAAATATCCTCATAGCCGATGAGGTGGTCTGAGGGGAGCACGAGCATCATAGCAGCGTCATACTTTCTGCCGATGACAGCAGCAGCGAAAGCGATGCATGGGGCAGTATTCCTTGCGCAGGGCTCAGCGAGGATATTCTCCTTAGGGATACCGGGGAGCTGAGCGAGAACGAGGTCGGTATAAGCGGCATTAGTAACGATGAAGATGTCCTCCATATTCACCAGGGGGAGGAGTCTCTTGACAGTTTTCTGTATCATAGTCTTGCCGTCAGCGGTAAGTGAGAGGAACTGCTTAGGGCGTGAGTTGCGGCTTTTAGGCCAGAAGCGTTCGCCTCTGCCGCCGGCCATGATAACTGCGGTAGTTTTCATTATTTATCCTCTTTTCTTCTGCTGCCCGGTTCCGGACCCATAATAGCTTCGACGGAAGCCTCATTGGTCTTACCGGGGAACAGCATAGTTTTTAGTGTCATAAGAATTATCTGAAGGTCCATGCGCATGGAGTAGTTCTCGATGTACATGAGGTCCATTTTCAGCTTATCGTAAGGGGTGGTATCGTAGACACCGATGACCTGAGCGTAGCCGGTGAGGCCGGCTTTGACTTTAAGGCGGAACTCGAACTCAGGCATATCCTTTTTATACTCTTCGGTGAGCTCCGGTCTTTCCGGACGCGGACCGACCACAGACATATCGCCTTTCAGGATATTGAGGAGCTGAGGGAGCTCGTCCAGACGGGTCTTGCGGAGGAAGCGTCCCACAGGAGTGATACGGGGGTCATTTTCGGAAGCGAGCATAGGAACGCCGGCTTTTTCGGCATTGACGACCATGCTGCGGAACTTATACACATCGAACACCTTGCCGTCGATAGTGAGTCTTTTCTGCTTGAAGAAGACGGGACCGCCGTCGCAGAGTTTGATAGCGATAGCGGGGATTATCATGAAGGGCAAAGCGATGATGAGGGTGATTACAGAGAAAACAATATCGAAGATACGTTTGAAGAAGCGCTGCTCGAAGTCCAGACCGTAGTTGCGGCACAGCAGCAGCGGAGTATCGAACAGGCGAATATCGTCAGCACCTCTGATGATGATGTCGGAGATCTTTGGTGCGATATAAGCGCGAATGGAGTTATCGAAGCAGAATTTGAGGTAATCGTTGCGCAGTTCTGCGGGAATATCGCAGATAATAACGCCCTCATATTTAAGAATGAGTTCTTCGATCTTTTCGCGGTCCTCGCTGACGCTGACGGATTCGCAGATCATATACTTATCGACTCTCTGGCTCATTTTAAGGACGAGGGAAGCAGCCTGGTGACTGCCGTAGATGATAATGAGCTTACGCGGCGGATAGATGAGGAAGTAGAGTTTAGCCGTGACCATAGTCCAGATCGAAATGAAGCCGAAGTCAGCGAAGGTCAGAATGAGGAAAGGCGGAACGATCATGAAATCGCGGCCGATGAGGCTGACCATGAAATATGCGACGACATTGACGCAGACCATAGAAATGAGCTGAGAATAGAGCATATCGGTCTTTTTGAGGTAGCCGATCTTCAGACCACCGAAAGCCTTGAAGAACAGCCAGACCAGCAGGGCGTAGATGCCGATGAGGACCCAGTTGCCTCGTCTGTAGTAGGGCAGAACGATGGCATCACTGTAATAGCGGTACCACACGAAAGCGAAGCTGCCGGCGAGAATGAACAGCAGCACGATAGCGGAACCGAAAGAAATGAAGCGTTTATATTTATCTCTTTTCGTTAACATAATAAATCAGCAGTAATAACTGCCTGGTCTCCTTAATATATCATATGTTCCATATCTGTTTATATCCATGCAGACAAGCCCCGTCTGCAAAAATCGGTACAAAGTCATTATAACAAATCGGGGATATTATGTCAATAGAATAAACAGCAATTTAAACCTAACCGCCGGGGGGATTTTTATTGCTTCCTCACAATATAAGACAGGCAGAAAAGGAAGATAAAAATATAAAACTTGATTTTAAGGATAATATGTGATATAATGAACATATATTTTTATGAAAGAAGGTAGCCGTTATGGATATCAAAAAGATCATTGAGGAACTTATCACAAAGATCAAGAACGATAAGGACTTCGGCACAAAATTCAAGACAGACCCTGTAAAGACAGTAGAAAGCGTAGTAGGAGTAGACCTTCCTGACGATCAGATCAATCAGATCATTGACGGTATCAAGGCTAAGGTTAACCTTGACGAACTTGGAGAGAAGCTGGGTGGACTCAGCGGACTTCTGAACAAGCTCAAGGGTGAATAATAAAAGCAGGCACAAAGGGGTGCTGTCATGGGACAGCACCCTGTTTTTATACAATCAAGGAGCAGGATATGAGAGGTATTTTGGGAATACTGCGGAAGATAAAGCCACTGAGCTGGCTGATGCTGACTATAGCGGGAGTTATCAATGCATTTGGCATAACACTGTTCCTGACGCCGGTTAAGCTGTACGACAGCGGAATATCCGGCACAGCGATGCTATTGTCGCAGATAACGCCGGAATGGCTGTCGCTGTCGGTATTTCTGATAGTGCTGAACATACCGCTGTTTGTATACGGACTGAAAAAGCAGGGAGCGGAGTTCACGGTAAGTGCGATATACACGGTACTGGTGTACTCAGTATCGGCGTGGCTGATAACGGACGTACTGCCCATAGAAGTAAGCATAGCGTCGCCGCTGGCAGGAACGGACCTGCTGTTGTGCGCACTGTTTGGCGGAGTAATATCGGGAGTCGGCAGCGGACTTGCACTTCGTTCCGGCGGAGCGATGGACGGCGTAGAGGTCATGGCGGTGATATTTGCGAAGCGGCTGGGACTGTCCGTTGGTACATTCGTAATGATATATAACATCATACTATATATCATATGCGGAGCAGTAATACACAGCTGGATACTGCCGCTGTACTCCATAGTGACATATGCAGCGGCGCTAAAGACGGTAGACTACATATTGCTCCCCCAACTAAACTTTGCCAACCAATGCTCAACATAAAGAAAATATATCAGCGTCAGAAAAACTTGAGAACCTGTCCACATAGGGTGAATGTACGGATTTTCAGGCATAATTTTGTC
>CADBNS010000034.1 GCA_902796065.1 Ruminococcus flavefaciens | reverse complement strand
TCGCCGCCGTATTCAACGATCTTGCCTACGCCGCCCTTAACGGACATGATCCTCAGAACCTCAAGAATGATATCCTTTGCAGATACCCAGGGCTGAAGCTTGCCTGTGAGGTTGATTCTGACCATTTTAGGCATAGGGATATAGTAAGCGCCGCCGCCCATAGCAACAGCAACGTCAAGTCCGCCTGCGCCGATAGCGATCATACCGATACCGCCGCCTGTAGGAGTATGGCTGTCAGAGCCGATGAGAGTCTTGCCGGGGATACCGAATCTCTCAAGATGTACCTGATGGCAGATACCGTTGCCGGGACGTGAGAAATATATGCCGTGCTTCTTGGCAACGCTGCCGATAAAACGGTGGTCATCAGCGTTCTCGAAACCGCTCTGGAGTGTATTGTGGTCTATGTAAGCAACTGAACGCTCAGTTTTTACACGGGGAACTCCGATAGCCTCGAATTCGAGGTAAGCCATAGTTCCTGTAGCGTCCTGGGTAAGAGTCTGGTCGATACGAATACCGATCTCCTGACCCTTGACGTACTCTCCGTCAACGAGATGAGCCTTCAAGATTTTTTCAGTAAGTGTTAAACCCATTGAGATCATTCCTTTCGATACATATATACTTTATTGTACAACATTACGATAAGTTTGTCAAGATTAAAACAAAGTAATTTTCAACAGTTAGTTTTTATATGTTAACAATGTCTGCATCGGTAATTATTTTATGAAACAGTGAAAGAATGGTGAAGAAATTGTGAAAAAAAGCTTGTACGATCAAAAAAGATATGCTATAATGAATGCAGACGCATTCATTATTATTTATTCTAATGTCCTTGCAGATACGCAGATCAGAGATCTGCTCCCTGCAAATCGGACAATTATATCATAACGCTTCGCTTTTATGATATAATCTAAATACAGTTCTGCGAAAAAAATTCTGAAAGGAGGATATGATCTTACGGGATCATTACTATTTTCTATGACAAGATCTGTAATTTGCATCATGATAACCATTCTTGTATACATGGCAATGATGGTCATCATCGGAATCGTCTATTCCAAAAAGAACAGCAGCGTAAGCGATTTCTACCTGGGCGGCAGAAAACTCGGTCCGCTGGTATCCGCAATGAGTGCCGAGGCTTCAGATATGAGCAGCTATCTGCTCATGGGTCTGCCGGGTCTGGCTTACCTCTGCGGTACTGCCGAGGTCGGCTGGACTGCCATCGGTCTCGCTGTTGGTACCTACCTCAACTGGCTGCTGGTCGCTAAAAGACTGAGAGTCTACTCCCAGCGCTGCCGCAACTCCATCACTATCCCTGACTTCTTCTCCAACCGCTACAGGGACGATAAACACGTACTTATGGGTATCGCCGCTCTTATTATCCTCATTTTCTTCATACCCTATACCGCTTCCGGTTTCTCCGCCTGCGGAAAACTCTTCAATCAGCTGTTCGGCTGGGAATACCACACCGCTATGATAATTAGTGCTGTGATCATCATCACCTACACCAGCCTCGGCGGATTCCTCGCTGCCAGCTTCACTGACCTTATCCAGAGCATCGTTATGACTACTGCCCTCGCTATTCTCGTGATCTACGGCGTTTCTACCGCCGGCGGTATCGATAACGTCATGGATAACGCCAAAAGCCTTTCCAACTACATCAGCATGACCTCTACACGTACTGCTGACGGTGAACCCACCGGTTACGGCTTCATTACTATCGTTTCTACCCTCGCGTGGGGACTCGGCTACTTCGGTATGCCACATATCCTCCTCCGCTTTATGGCTATAGACGATAAAAACAAGATCAAAACCTCACGCCGTATTGCTTCCGTCTGGGTCGTTATCGCTATGGGTGTTGCCGTTTTCATCGGTATCATCGGTAATTCACTTACCGCTCAGGGCCATATCAAGGCTCTCACTGATTCATCTTCCTCCGAGACTATCGTCCTCGAAATGGCTACTCTGCTCAGCAAACACAGCGTACCTGCTGCTCTGGTTGCCGGTCTTATTTTCGCCGGTATCCTCGCCTGCACTATGTCTACTTCCGATTCCCAGCTTCTCGCCGCTTCTTCAAGTATGTCCGAGAATATCCTCAAGGGCGTGTTCAAGGTAAAAATGAGCGAAAAATCATCTATGCTCGCTGCAAGAGCTGTACTCCTTGTTATCGCTGTACTCGGCGTTATCCTCGCCTGGGATCAGAACAGCTCCGTTTTCAGCATCGTTTCCTTCGCATGGGCTGGTTTCGGCGCAGCTTTCGGTCCTGTTATGCTCGCTTCACTCTTCTGGAAGAGAACTAACAAATACGGCGCTCTCGCCGGTCTCGTTGTGGGCGGCATAATGATCTTCATCTGGAAGTTCGCTGTAAGACCTATGGGCGGTGCTCTCGATATTTATGAGCTCCTCCCTGCTTTCATCTGCGCTCTTATCGCTATCATCGTAGTTTCTCTCGCTACCCCGGCTCCTTCTAAGGAGATAACCGATGAGTTCTACGCTGTTAAGGCTGAACTCAATAAATGACCTCTGCGCCGGACTGAATAATTAAGAACCCCGAAGTATCCACAAAAGTGAATGCTTCGGGGTCTTTCTGTTAGCTGTTACCGACCGTTTTCGTCAGTCATTTGCTATGCCTATCATTTCTTTTCGTCTTTATCATCTGAACGGCGGTTAAGATCTCTGGATATACACGCATCCAATACCACCATGCCGATAAGAAACAATACACATATGCCAACAATTACTATCTTTGTCATTTTTTATTCCTCCGTTTTATTATTTTTACTTTAAAACGAAGGAGCTGATCTTGTGACCGTCCTGATCGTGAATATACTTTATTATCTCCGAGTGCGTTCTGCCGCAGCTTCCGCTGAGTCTCCGCAGCACTACATATACTATGTATGCTGATATGTGGAATTCCTGATCTCCGCAAAAACAGGTGTGAAATCCATCCGACTGATATAGCCCGCGCCGTACCGGCATTCGTGTCACACGCTGCTGCACAGGCGAACGGTAGGTCTCAGTACCTATGACCGCCGGAATATCAACGTCTCCACACTGTAATATGCTTATGTGACCATATGGCGTGTCTGTACGGAGGGTATCTTCCTTGTTTATGCTCCCTGCATTCGAGAATAGTAACGTTATCAGAAGAAGTACCGCAAATATCGCTGTTATCCTGTTTTTTCCGCCAGATATACGAATCATTGTCAGTCCCCTTCCTGTGTTGAGACATTGCTCCCCCAACTAAACTTTGCCAACCAATGCTCAACATAAAGAAAATATATCTGCGTCAGAAAAACTTGAAATGCGAAAGCATT
>CADBNS010000033.1 GCA_902796065.1 Ruminococcus flavefaciens | reverse complement strand
GCTGATGCGCCTATCCGTGAGCCGTTCGCTGTGTGGATGCAGGGCGGTATAACCTATACCTCCGGCAAGCTGGGCGTCATGCTCGCTGCTCAGCAGATGATCGACGAGGGACTCATTTCACTGTGAGTATAATGCAATAGAGTCATATTTATTACAAAACAGTACCAATTGTATTCGCAATTATTACAAAAAAAATACAATTTCCACAGAAAACGAATTCTCGCTTTTTTGGTAGTTGACTTTTTTGCCGATTGCTGATAAAATAGATATGATACAATAAAGTAGCTATCGCCTCAGATATGTTCTGAGCTGTCAGACTATTTGTATCCCGGGCAGCACCATTATGGAGTGCTGCTTAATAATTGTAAAAGGAGGAGCTGCTTTGGGAGAACTCAGGTTTTGCTACAAATGCATGGAACAGTATGATTCGGATAAACACATATGCCCGCACTGCGGTTTTGATGCGAATAATCCTCATAACCCCATGTATATAACTCCGGGTACCATTCTCCATGACAGGTATCTTGTAGGCGTGCTCCGCGAGTATAACGGCGAAGGTGCAACTTATATCGGCCATGATATTTCTACCGGCGCAAAGGTGTTCCTGAGAGAATATATGCCCATTAACCTCTGCACCCGCGTAAAGGGCAAGGCTACTATCAGCGTAAACTACAATAATCTTGCCAAGTATAAGGCTTTTATGGCTGAATACACTGAGCTGAACAAGTCTCTTGCAAGGCTGAGAAACAACTCCAATATCAATCCGGTCCTGGATATGTTCGCTGAGAATAATACCACTTATACGGTGTTTGAATATATCGACGGAGTTAAGATGCTGGATTATCTGAAAGACAATGCCGGTGAGCTCAGCTGGGAGCAGGCTTCTGCTATTTTCCCGCCTCTGTTCACTACGATAGGTATTGTCCACAATGCGGGTATTATTCACCGCGCGATCAGTCCGGATACTGTTTATATCACTAATAAGGGCGAGCTGAAACTCTTCGGCTTCTGTATTTCTGCCGTAAGAACCGCAAATGCCGGTCTGGAGTATGAGCTGTTCAAGGGCTATGCGGCTCCGGAACAGTACTCAGCAAGCAGCAGCAGCCGTCAGGGTTCATGGACCGATGTGTACGGCGTCAGCGCTCTTCTCTATCGCGCTGTTACCGGCTGTATGCCAGTCGATTCAGTGAGCCGTCTGAAACATGACGACCTCTGCGAACCGTGCAGACTCAATAACTCCGTTCCGCCTCACGTTTCCCGTGTCATCATGGACGGTATGAACCTCACCGGACGAGACAGGATTCAGACTATTACTGAACTGGTTACAAGGCTCTTCGAGCAGCCTGCACCGCCTGTGAAACCTGTAAACCGCGATTCGGCTCCTGTGCCGGAGAACGTCCGCAGCAACTACAGCGAACCGCAGATGATACCTCCGGATCCGGGATATGTAAATCCGCCGGCAGGTTATAATAACAATATGAACAACGGCTATGGCGGCTATATGGATAACGGCTACAATAACGGCGGTTATCAGGTGCCTCCCCAGGGATACGCTCCGCCTCCGCAGCCGCAGTACAATAACTACGATGCTCCGTCCCAGCCGATGAACCGCAGGGATCAGGAGGAATACCGCTATGAGGAAGTAAATACTGTTGACCGCATCAAGGTGCCGATAATAATCGCGCTCCTGCTTGCTGCGTTCCTGTTTATCGTGGTATTCATCATTCTGAAGATAATTCTTCCTGATACCAGCGATGATAATACTACATCGTATTATACCTCCACGGTAACGGATAACGTGGTAACTGATGCGGCTGAGTCTACTGAAACTACCACTGTTGCCAAGGAAGATACGGAAATGCCGAATCTGGTGGGCAAGTTCTATGAGCTTACCGAGAAGAAGTACAGCGATTTCTTTAAGTTTGAGGCTATTTACGACTATAACGACGAGTACGAAGCTGATATGATCTTCGAGCAGGACATCAAGCCCGGTACACTGGTATCTCAGGGCTGCACTGTCAAGATCAAGGTCAGCAAGGGCAATGAGGGCGCAATGATACCGGATTATACCGGACTTACCGTATCTCAGTACGAAAACAGACTGAAGGAAGCCGGTATCTCAAACTACTCACTTATTGCTTCTACTAATGCGTGGGGACTCCCCAACACGATAACTATGCTCCAGATAGACGGACAGATCGTCGGAGCTAATTCATACTTCAGCAACAAGGAAGGCAAGAAGCTGATCGTTTACTATATGCCGGCTGATGCAGAGGTTACTCCTGCACCTACCGATGCTCCGGTAAACAACTACACTCCGACGCCTACTCAGGCTCCTGTAGTTCAGCAGACTGACCCGCCGTATGTTGAACCTGAAACAACACCGCCTGCACCTGTTCAGCAGGAAACACCGCCTCCTCAGCCTCCGGCAGATGAAACTCCCGGAAACGACCAGAATGGTGAATCCGGCAATAGCGGCGGAGATTCACAGGAATTTGGTATGTGGTAATGACAAAAGACCCGAAAGCAGTATGTGAACTGCTATCGGGTCTTTTTTTGCACTGTTGTCAGAGGGCAGCTTCTACTGCTTCCCTGACCTTTTCCATTGAAACTGTCGGTTCAAAACGCGCAAGTATCTTACCGTCACGGCTGATGAGGAATTTGGTGAAGTTCCACTTGATCGCACTGTTGTTCTTGTAGTCGCTGTCGTGCATCTTGGCAACTGCCTTCATTGCCAGTCCCGCAGGACTCATGCCGAAGCCCTCAAACTTGCTGTTTTCTACGAGATATTTGAATATGGGAGATGCGTTCTCGCCGTTTACGTCTATCTTTGAGAACTGGGGGAATGTTATGCCGAAACGTCCCTTGCAGAAGGTATGGATCTCCTCATCTGTTCCGGGAGCCTGTTCGCCAAACTGATTGCAGGGGAAGTCCAGTATCTCCAGTCCCTTTTCATGGAAGGCATCATAAATGTCCTGCAGGTCCTCATACTGTGGAGTGAATCCGCAGCCTGTAGCTGTATTGACAATAAGGAGCACCTTGCCCTTGTAGTCAGCCATTGAGATGTCGCTTCCGTCCTGAGCCTTGAAAGAGTAGTCATAAATAGCCATAATAGAACCTCATTGATTGTATTAAATTAAATTGTGTTCAATTTATTTTGTGATCTCATTATATCACACTAATTTTAGTTTGTCAAGTACTTTTTTGAATATTCATAAAAAAACCGGCTCAGCAGCCGGTTTTTGTCACATCGCGTTCCAGTAGACAAAGAATATGAGTACACAGCCCCATGCATTGTCCGTTATCTTTCGTACTACGAGCATTCCGTAAATGAGGATCATGGTACAGAGCATATCTATCAACGCAGATGCGGTAACGCCCACAGCTCCGTGTATGAGTATGCACATGATCGCACAGAACAGTGCTCCCCAGTCAAGAATGCGGTGCTTTGTGGGGAAAAGCTCGTTTATCTTGTCGCTGATTATCACGTAGTTGAAGCCTTCAAAGAATCCCCAGCATACAGCGATTATCAGCATACCGATGGCGTTGGTGGGGAATCCGCTGGAAAGCACTTCTCTGGTGAAGTGGACGTCCTGGAATGGAAGCCACGGTTTCAGCGTACCGCTGTGGAGCTGAAACAGGTAGTCCGGCAGACAGCACAGCAGGCTGAGTCCGAGCGCAGGCAGAAGCTGCTGTGATCTCAGTCCGTGACCGCGGAAATTGTCCCGGCGTACAAGGGTAACAAGGGATATGCCGAGACCTGCCAGTCCGAACTGGAAAACTGCTCCGCCCAGCAGGGTACGGAGTAATATGTTCCGCGAGCTGTCAGAGGCGATGTCGTTTATCTTGTCCTGATTCATTATATATACGGTAAGTACGATGAATGATATGACGAATATGGTTATAAGGTCTATCCATAGTTCTTTTCTGCGTGATTTGGATGGTCTGTTCAAAATAAGTACTCCAATCGTTTCAGTTTCCGTCGTAGTGGCTTTCAAGCCACTTTATCATGGCATCGAAGCCCTCCTGACTGCGTTCAAATTCGGATTCGTTCTCTATCTCTGCTTTCATTGAGCATAGTCTGCCGTGCCATGTCATGCACTTCAGTGTATCTCCGGTTATTATCTTATAGCTGAAATCGCCCTTGCTGCCGGAGTAGTCGTTGCCGCTGTCAAAGTAGTAGAACTTTGGTATGTCGAATATCTCAGAGACGCTTGTATTTGCCAAGCTGGTCAACTCCTTTCAAAGAAGCCGATGGCTTCGTCAAGACTTTTGTATACTGCGCTGATACAGGGGAGAATATCGTCGTCAGGCTCGGTCATATCGGGTATCATGACTGCTTTGCAGCCTGCACTGTATGCGGAGCGGATACCGTTGGGTGAGTCCTCAAATGCAGCGCAGAGCTCCGGCGGTATATCAAGTCCCTTTGCGGCGGTGAGGTATATCTCCGGGTCGGGTTTGCCTGTTGTTACCATGTCGCCGCAGATTATAGCGTCGAAGTAGTCACGGGCGTTGATTATGTCCAGATACATCATGGTACGCTCACGGGGAGTAGCTGTAGCTACGGCTATTTTCCTGCCTGTGCTGCGGAGGTAGTCCAGCAGCTCGAACAGTCCCTTCTTGACATCAAAGCCGTGCTGTGAGACGTACTCATTCATCAGCTCAGTGCGGTGCGCGCGGACCTCCTCCGTTGGAAAGTCCTGACCAAGCATACTTTTCAGCTTGGGGATCGAGAATTTCCTTGCCATGCTGCGTATAGCGAAAACGTGTTCATCGCGCATATCGTACCCGAAATCCGCAGCAGCCTGCTTCCAGAAGCGGAGGTACAGCTTTTCGGTGTCGATCATCAGACCGTCCATGTCGAATATTGCGCCTTTGAGAATTGTATTATCCATAAATATTATATCCCGTCGTGCATGAATAAGGGCGGACAAGCTATCCGCCCCTGTATATCATTGTTTTTTACCAGTTTATCATCCAGTTGTACATACCTTCGTACTGTAAAGCGGAGCTGTTCCATGAGAAATCGTTCTCCATGCTGCGCTGTACCATTTTGTCCCACTGTTTGCGGTGGTTGTAGTAGATATGCTTGGAGTAGTTGATAACGCCCAGCATCTCGTCGCCGTTATAGTTGGCGAAGGAGAAGCCGTTGCCTGTTCCGTCAAACTCGTTGTAGGGAGTAACAGTGTCCTTCAGACCGCCTGTTTCGCGGACGATGGGGAGGGTTCCGTAACGGAGTGCGATGAGCTGTGTAAGTCCGCAGGGTTCAAAGAGAGATGGCATAAGCATCGTGTCTGCTGCGGCATACAGCTTGTGAGCTAGCTCCTCTGAGTAGCAGATATTTGCTGAAACACGGTCGGGATACTTCCACTGGTAGTGCCTGAACATATCCTCATAGCGCTTCTCGCCTGTGCCGATGATAACGAACTGTGTATTCTCGTCGCAGATGCGCTCGATAGCATAGTTTACCAGATCCAGACCCTTCTGGTCTGTGAGGCGTGAGATTATGGCTATCATATACTTGTCCTTATTCACGGGCAGTCCCAGCTGAGCCTGGAGCTTTTCCTTATTGACAGCCTTCTGGCTCTTGGCGTTCTTGGAGGAGTAGTCCGCGAATATCATTCCGTCAGTGGTCGGATCATATACCTTGTAGTCGATACCGTTGAGGATTCCGCGGAGGGACGCTGAACGCGCACGGAGAAGTCCGTCAATCTGTTCGCCGTAGAACGGGTACTTTATCTCCTCTGCGTAGGTCTCTGATACCGTTGTGATATAGTCCGCATAGACCAGACCGCCCTTGAGCATATTTGCAGCCTGGTGGAACTCCAGCTTGTCAGATGTGAACATATAATCCGGCAGAGCTGTGTTGTATTTGAATGTCTCTATGTCGTATACACCCTGGAATTTCAGGTTGTGTATGGTCATAACAGACTTCGTGGAGCTGAAAAATGGATTGGTCGCAAATGTGGAGTGGAGGAACACGGGTATCAGTGCGGACTGCCAGTCGTGACAGTGTATAATGTCGGGACGGAAGCCGATAACGGGGAGTATAGCCAGAACAGCCTTACAGAAGAACGTAAAGCGTTCGATGTCCCACTTTATATCGGAAGAGTAGGGCGTATCGCACTTGAAGTAGTACTCGTTATCAACGAAATAGAACTTGATACCGTTGTATTCGTATTCCATGATGCCTACGTGGACACCCTCTGTGCGGAGACCGTAGTCCATGTAGAAATGGGTGATATATCTGAATTTATCGCGGTATTCTGCGGGTATGCAGGTGTAGTAGGGGAGTATCACCCTTACATCGAATTCATCCTTGTTGATATATTGCGGGAGCGCGCCGACAACGTCAGCCAGACCGCCTGTCTTTACGAACGGAACACATTCCGAAGCAGCGAATAGTATATTTTTCATCCTGAATTCTCCTTTACAGATAAATTACTGCGTTGCAGCTTCTATACATATATTATATACCAAAAATCAATAATAGTCAATATAAAAATATCTTAGTTGCACAAATGACGGTAATGGGCATATATAGCGGCAAAAACAAGTACAAAGGGGAAATTGCTCCCCCAACTAAACTTTGCCAACCAATGCTCAACATAAAGAAAATATATCTGCGTCAGAAAAACTTGAAATGCGAAAGCATT
>CADBNS010000032.1 GCA_902796065.1 Ruminococcus flavefaciens | reverse complement strand
AATGCTTTCGCATTTCAAGTTTTTCTGACGCAGATATATTTTCTTTATGTTGAGCATTGGTTGGCTAAGTTTAGTTGGGGGAGCAATGTGAAAGGATGAATGCTATGAATAACTCATGTAATATATTACCCGGCGGTCTGACCGCTGAGGAAGTCAACTGCTCATGCTGCGAGCTGGGCGATATAACTCCAGACCGTACCGAATCCCACGATATTGTCGTAGTCGGCGCCGGTGCTGCCGGAGTTCCGGCGGCAGGCTGGGCGGCTGAGCTGGGAGCTGATACGGTGCTTATCCAGAAAGCCGCAAAGGTACTCTCACAGGGAAACTGCGGCTCTGCTATAATCAGGTCGCGCTCCACTGAGGCAGGTATCGCCAAGTGGATACACCACACCAACAGCCTTTGCGACTGGCGAGCTGATACAAAACAGCTCCGCGCTTATGCAGACCATTCTGAGGAGGCTATGATGTGGTTCCTCAACCGCGCAGGTCTCACTAAGGAGACTGAGTACGGCGACGGCAGCAGGGTCGATAACAACGCAGAGAGCGCAAAGCTCATCAATGACGGCGGCAAGCTCTGCGCATTCAGAAGTACCAGCGCTGACTTCACCGGACTCTGGCAGGACCGCATGAACAGCTATGACTACGGCGATGACCATTGCTATTTCTTCGCTCCGTGGATAGGTCCAAAGCCGCTGAATGTGGGAAATGCCCTTCAGAATGTACTCAATAACGTCATGGCTGAGCACCCGAATCTCCATGCGTATTTCTCCACTCCGGCAGTAAAGCTGGTCATGGACGGCGGGAGAGTTGCCGGCGTTATCGCTAAGGACAGGGAAGGCAGATACATACAGTTCAACGCTGCAAAAGCAGTCATTCTCGCTACCGGCGACTACACCAACAACTCCGCAATGGTAAAGCGCTGGTGTCCGGATATTGCGGAGTTCGACAAGAAGCAGTCCGGCAAGACCGGTGACGGTCATGTTCTCGCAATAAGCGCCGGAGCTGAAATGGAACCGCTGGGTCATACCAAAATGATGCACGATTTCGACTCTGCCCTCATGTTTGAGGAGCCATTCCTCTACCTCAATATGAACGGCGAGCGCTTTACCAATGAGTACACAGGCTTCGTATATATGGGAAATCTGCTGAAATATCAGCCTAAATTCAAGGGCAGTATGCTGGACGCAGACCACAAGGACGGCTCACGGGGCTGGTACTGCGCAATATACGACAGCTCCTACACCGAATGGGATAAGGACAGCTTCGTGGACGGCTGTGTTCCGCCATTTGTTATGGAGAAGTTCATTCCAGGTGCTGTGGAGGATCCCCAGGGCGTGTTCAGGAACCTCATCGACCTCCACCGCTGCGATACCCTTGAGGAGCTTGCTGCTGAGCTGGGTATCCCATACGACAGAATGAAGGCTTCCATCGACCGCTACAATGAGCTGTGCGAAAAGGGTATCGATACCGATTTCGGCAAGCCTGCAAAGTATATGCACAAGATCGGAAAGGCTCCGTTCTGGGGAGCAAGAAAGCATATCCGCGTTTCTGCGGAGGTCTCAGGCGTTATGACCAATGAGTACGCTCAGGCTCTTGACGCTGACGGTCAGCCTATCGCCGGACTGTACTGCGCCGGAAATCTCGGCGGTCCGTTCTACGGCGGCGCTGACTACCCCTTCCACCAGACAGGTCTGTCACTGGGCAGATGCTATACATTCGGCATGATAGCTGCTAAACACGCATTGGGAGTACTATAAGAACCTGACTATGACGAAGAATAAAACAAAAACCGGACGGGCAATTCGCATCGTACTGCTGACAGCTGCCATAGCTGCGCTGCTTGTGGCTGTGTATTTCCGTACAAATCCCGTGTGGACTGCGGCAGAGCGTACTATCCTGCCGGCTGACCGGTTTTACGATATACAGTCCGTTGACCCCGATGGCACGACGCTGGAAACACGTATCCTTCCGCCGGAGGGCTACAGCCGCATTCCTGTGGAGTCCGGCAGCTTCGGCGAATACCTGAGAAACTATCCCATGCTTCCGGACGACATTCAGATTCCGGTATTTGACGGCACTACCATTAATAATACCGATACCGCTGCGATATTCGATATATCCATCGGCGATGAGGGCTATCAGCAGTGCGCAGACAGCGTTATCCGCCTGTACAGCGACTATTTCTACGAAACCGGACAGCTGGACAGAATATCATTTCTGTTCTCCAACGGCGATGAGTGCAATTATGATCGCTGGCGCAGGGGAAAGAGAATGCTGGTATTTGCAGGGCTATCCGTTGAGATACCTGCGGCTCTGCCGGACGACAGTGAGCAGCAGTACAGGAACTACCTCAAGGAAGTTATGCGCTATGCCGGTACTTTGTCGCTTCAGAAGGAGTCGGAGGTCATTTCTCCGGAGGAAATGCGCATCGGCGACATCATCTGCAATGATACTCATGTGGTCATGATAGTGGACGAAGCAGTGAATGATAAGGGCGAGAAGTGCTACCTTCTCGGTCAGAGCTTCATTCCGGCGGTGTGCTTCCACGTTATAACCTGGACTGAGGGACGCAATAACGTCTCACCGTGGTTCACGCAGGAGCAGCTCTCACAGACGCAGAGCTCCGTTCTTCAATTCGGACTGAACAAAAATGATATACGCCGCTGGAAAGGCGGCTTCTGACGCACAGAACGATCCTACAGCACTTATTGCCGTAGGATCGTTCTATTCGTCCAGCAGGTGACGAAGTATCTGCCGGCGGTCGTTGATGAACATTTTCGTTATCTGATAGCTCTGGGTATCTTCATAGGCTATGGGGTGTATCTCGCCATCGTCAAAGCTGAGTATCTGCGCATCAGGTGCACCAAGAAGTATCGGCGAATGTGTGACGATGATGAACTGGGAATCCGCTTTCACGCATTTCTCCATCTCCAGCAGCAGGGTCAGCTGACGCTGCGGAGAAAGTGCAGCTTCCGGCTCGTCAAGGATATACAGTCCATTTTTGCCGAAGTTGCGCTGTATTACCGACAGGAAGCTCTCACCGTGGGACTTCTCGTGATAGTGCTGGGGAATGCCCTGTATCCGCGTGTATTCCTCTTCGGCAGTTGCCACGTTATAGAAGCTCTCGGCGCGGAGAAAGTATCCCCATTTCGCCTTGTTGAAGCTCCGCACGGGTCTGACGGCGTTGTGGAGTTCGGAGTGGGAATCGTAGGTGGAGAAGCTGTAATTCAGCGTTCCGCCCTCCGGATTGAAGCCGCAGGCAACGGCTATCGCCTCCAGCAGCGTGGATTTTCCGCTTCCGTTCTCACCGGCAAAGAATGTCACCGGTGAGCTGAAATGCAGTTCCTCCAGTGTACTTATCGCCGGTATCCTGCGCAGATAGCTGTTACTGTCTATTCTGTCCCATTTCACCTGAATGCCTTTCAGGTACAGCGCGTCCGGTCCAAGCATTGCGGCTGACACCTCCATAGTCGTGTTGTTCTCATTGCTGTCCCAATTAGAACCTGTCCACATAGGGATTCAAGATTTAGTTGGGGCAGCAATATTATATCACAGCTGCGCCGGCAAAGTCAATCGCCGCGCTATTGCATTGCGGAAGAAATAATGGTATAATGAGGTATCTTGAATTACGGGAGCATGATAATGTATTACTATATAAAGAACAAACTGGAAAAAACTAATAAGCCGGACTTCAAAGGCAAAAGCGGCAAATTCGTGGCTGTGCTGACCTCTGCGGAATGGCTGGAATGCAGGGAACAGTTCGACATGGGCATCGAAATGGATATTGACCTGTCTGTTATACACTCCACAAAAGCGGAGGTAAACTATGATTCGCTGACGGGTACTTTTTCTGTTCCGGACAGAGAGAATATTTCCGCACCCAATACCAACTTCGCCTTTGCCCTTGACGAGAAGGGTATCGTTTTCATCGATGACAGCGGCTTCGTGAATGATACCATCAGCTGTATAATAAACACCAAGCGATGGGCTGTGCCAAGCCTTGAACGGTTCATTTATGACTTCCTTGAGCATATCGTGGTGCAGGATCAGATAGTCCTTGAACGTGTGGATAAGGAGCTTGATACGCTGGAATCAAATATCCTTGAAGGCGATGAGAGTGACCCTTCGCTGAGGATAAGCCGCATCCGCAGCGACCTCAGAGATATGCGCATACACTACGAACAGCTCCTTGATCTGGGTCAGGAGCTTGAGGAGAATGAAAACGCTTTCTTTAATGAGGAGAATACACGCTATTTCCACCTCTTTACTCAGCGTGTGTCACGGCTGCATGATATAACGGCTTCCCTGCGGGATTATTCCATACAGATACGTGACCTCTATCAGTCTCAGCTGGACGTAAAACAGAACCGCATTATGGCTCTGCTGACCGTGATAACCTCCATATTCATGCCCCTTACCCTCATTGCAGGCTGGTACGGTATGAATTTCAGGTATATGCCTGAGCTGGAATACAAGGCAGCTTATCCTATAGTTATCATCGTCAGCGCTATTATAGTCATAGTGAGCCTTGTTTTCTTCAAAAAGAAAAAGTGGCTGTGATGCATCTGACGGGTATGCCGCGCTTAGCGCTTGACACGGCATATAAACCGTGTTATAATGATAAGGCTGGTTCGGAGGGCAGAACATTCGATAGAAATGCAATGCTGGATAAGACCGCAGGCTGAGATGCCTGCTGTTTTGTCCGGCTTTTTTTATGGAGGTATTTATGGAAAAGAATGATTTTACAAGCGGCGCGATATTGCCAAAACTGCTGAAATTCATGCTTCCGGTGCTGTTTGCGATGTTTTTGCAGTCGCTATACGGCGCGGTGGACTTGCTGGTCGTCGGCAGATTCAGCGATAATGCCGCAGTATCGGCAGTTTCGACGGGTTCGCAGATAATACTGACCCTGACTAATATACTGGTCAGCTTCTCAATGGGTATCACAGTAGCCGTGGGTCAGAAAATCGGGCAGAAGCGTCCGGAAGATGCGGCTAAGACTATCGGTACGGGTCTGGTTATATTCGCATTCACCGGACTTTTCCTCACAGCTGTCAGCGTGGCAGGTGCGGAGGTACTGGCGAAGGTAATGAATGCTCCGCCGGAAGCCTTTGACGTTACCGCAGATTATATCAGGATATGCGGTGCAGGCTTCCTTATCATCACGGCGTATAACCTGCTGGGCAGTATCTTCCGCGGACTGGGCGACTCAAAAACTCCGCTCATCGCGGTTGGTATCGCCTGCGTATTCAATATCATCGGCGACTTATTCTTCGTGGCAGTCCTGCACCTCGGCGCAAACGGAGCCGCTCTTGCTACGGTCCTTGCACAGCTCATCAGCGTACTTATATCTCTGCTGATAATCCGGCGCACTGAGCTGCCCTTTGAATTCCACAGGGCAGATATAAAGATGGACAGACCATGCGCAAAGGCAATATTACGCATCGGTACGCCGATCGCACTCCAGGACCTGCTTGTGGGTATCTCATTCCTTGTGATGCTTGCTATCGTCAATAAAATAGGTCTGACCGCTTCGGCAGGCGTGGGCGTTGCTGAGAAGGTGTGCGCGTTCATCATGCTTGTACCGGCGGCGTTCATGCAGTCAATGTCCGCATTCGTAGCCCAGAACTACGGCGCAGGCAAGCCCGACAGAGCTAAGCAGGCGCTGAAAACCGGTATCGCAGTATCATTCGTGTTCGGATTCATGATGTTCATGCTGACCTTCTTCCGCGGCGACCTCCTTGCAGGTATCTTCTCCGGAGACCGTGAGGCTGTACTCAATGCGTGGGACTACCTCAGGGCATACGCCATAGACTGCCTGCTGACCTGCTTCCTGTTCTGCTTCATCGGCTACTACAACGGCATTCAGAAAACTACCTTCGTCATGATACAGGGCATCTGCGGTGCGTTCTGCGTCAGGATACCCGTTGCATTCATCATGCAGCACTTCGGCGGCGGTTCACTGTTCCTCATCGGCCTTGCAACTCCGTGTTCGACAGTGGTTCAGATAACCATGTGCTTTGCGGTCTATGCATACCTCAGCCGTAAGCAGAGCGTAAGCGAAAGAACGGATCGGTAAAAGTCCGTCTCAGTCAGTTTCTATTCCAGTTGACCTTTTTCAGTAAGCTGTAATAGGCGGTTTTTCCTTCACAGCTGAAACTGGAATTCCTGTAGAACTCATGGGTTTTCGGATCGTCAGAACCGGTAATGAGCATCATTTTATAGCAGCCGGCATTTTCCGCTGTCTCTCTGGCACGTTCAAGGCAGGCGTGTGCAAGTCCGCGGTTACGGTAGTCTTTATGGGTCACAACATTCTCTATCACGGCATAGGGCATTGCGTCCCGTGTCAGATTCGGTACGATAATGCAGGTGCAGGAGGATACTATGATGTTATCTTCTTCGGCTACTATAAGGTGATAGTCATCGTTGTCCAGTATCTTTTTCCATGTGTTCATCAGCCGTTCATCGGTCTGCGGTACGCTTTTTTCGTGCAGATGGAGATACAGCTCCAGCAGTCCGTTAAGGTCATTGGGATCAGCTTCTCTTATCATGCTCTTCACTCCTTAATCTATTGCTCCTCCAATTAAACTTTTCCATTCGGAAGGGGACAGCCCGTCGGCGGATTTTTGCCTTGTCACCGACAAAATTATGCCTGAAAATCCGTACATTCACCCTATGTGGAAAGGTTCTTATTTCTTCCCATGGGTTTGTATTGTTTTTCATTTCGATCCTACTTTCTTATCGCACATTTTGCCCAATAATACATGAAGCTGTCTTTGGTTTTGAATTTATTCATAAAATATGAGTATTTGTAACTGGTTATGTTGTTCTTCTTCAGAAACTGCATATATTCCCATTCCTTTTCGGCTTTTGAGCGTGTCCATCTGCTTACATAGTCGTGTATGTTCCAGCTTTCAGTGTATCTGCGGTGTACTGCGGATTTGCCTGCGTGTACCTCAAGCTTTGAGGTGCTTCGGCGGAAGCATCTGTTAGCGTGAGCCTTTGCAGTCTTAGAACCTCTTTTGTTGTCTTTGATTATCGGATTTTTTCTGTAGCTTCTGCTCACGTTGAACTCCTCCTTCAATCGATAGTTTCCATAATTATATCATATTCGTGGGCGTTTTTCAATAAAAAACAGCTCCTGTCCCGTTATCTGGACGGGAGCTGTTGTCGGTTATCGCAAAATTTGCGACAACTCATAGTAATGTGCTTTTTCTGAACAATGCTTTTGGCGGTCGTATCGGGTGCGTTAGGGCATTGCAACTCGGGAACGACTTTGAACGTCTATGCTCATATGTTCCAGACCGCACAGGCAAGAGTGGCTCAGGCGATGGACGGAGCGTTCAGTTTT
>CADBNS010000031.1 GCA_902796065.1 Ruminococcus flavefaciens | reverse complement strand
TTATTCAGCACGCCTGAGTGGAATCGAACCACCGCACATGGCGTCGGAGGCCACTGCTCTATCCCCTGAGCTACAGGCGCATATTAAATATTTTTCTGCGCATAGTAAACACAATGCGCGATGTGGTATAAATAATAACAAAAAATCCTTTATTCTTTTACACCACTATTTTATTATAGCAAAAACTCTTGTAATTTGCAAGTAGTTGTGATATAATTATTCAGGAATTAATATTCACAGCTATGATGAGGTTTTGGCAATTATGTCTGTATTTCTACATTCTGCCCCATCTGGCTGACTCATATACATTGGATCGGAGGTGACATTTTGGAGGATTATATCTACCTGATCGTCGCTCAGACTGGTACCCGTCCGGCACGATTCTTCCGCTTCATCACTAAAAAGCCTTATAATCATGTTTCTCTTTCAGGAGACGAAAGTCTCTCTGAAATGTACAGCTTCTGCCGTACCTACCATCCCTTCCCTCTGCCCGCTACCTTCAATAAGGAGACCGTCGGCAAAGGTACTCTCGGTAAATATGATTTCATCCCCTGTGAGATCTACCGCATTCCTGTGACCTATGAACAGAAACAGGAGTATAACCGCGTGATCCGGCATTTCGCCGATAACAGGAACATTTACTCTTATAATGTCCTCGGCCTTCTCGCCGTTTACCTGAATATAGAGTGGAACCGCAAAAAGAGCTTCGTCTGTTCTCAGTTCGTCGCTTACACTATGGATAAGATAGGTATCCCGCTTCAGAAATCCTTCTGTCTGTATACTCCCGATGATTTCAGAAAATTCCCGGGAGCTACTCTTGTGTATTCGGGCGAACTGAACAGCTTCTATTACGATATGAAGGCCCTTTACAAGTACCCTCAGCACTACAGGACCAAAGCATAACGCCTGACTGCTGAATATGCGGCTGAAGCTCCGCGAAATCCATCAGGTGATAATACATACATAATGAAGTAGAGCCGGCTGTCTGGCGAAAATGCCGATATATCGGTCTCTGCGCTGTGTCCAAGTATACTTATGTGCAGCCGTCCGTCCTCTGTGCGGACCTGTGCAGGTATGGTCCTTTCCGCCTGCATCAGACTGCGCGAATTTGCATATGAATCTATAAACATTATGAATCCGGCGGTCAGTATCAGGTATACCAGCATGAACCTGACCGCCGCTTTTTTCTTTATACCCACTTTATCTCTCCCTGATCGTATTCAGCAGCTCTCCCAGTGAACGCCCTATCAGTTGTCCGGAGTACTGCACCTGTTCAAGGGTATTGCCATGTGAGCCTACCTCTATCAGCAGACTTCCGGTAGTAAGATCCTGATTGTAGTGGCGGTAGTCAAAGAGGATAGGTCGGGTAAGTCCGGCATGATCCCCCTCTATCTGCTGCTGTAGACAGCAGGCAAACCGGAAGTTCTTCATATACTCCGGCATATTCAGCGTTCCGTCATCGCAGCCGGATATTATCATTATCTGTGCTGCCTCCCTGCCGTCAATCTCCACATAGGGCTGATACGCTGCGTCCTCTCCGGATATGGCGTCACGGTGAATATCCAGCGCTACCTTTATGGTCGGGTACTGCTCAAGTATCGGCACGATAGTCTCACGGCTGCGGGCATAGGAACCGTTATAGGACGGATAGTCGTGTATGTCACGGGCGTGTATGACCCCTATCCCCTGCGCTTCAAGCTCCGCCTGTATGGCATCACCGACCATGACGATATTCTTCGTCTCATCGGTCGTCCGGTAGTTGAACTCACTGTCATAGTGCTCACGGACATATGGTTCAAAGCTCTCAGTGGTGTGGGTGTGGTAGATGAGCACCTGCGGTTCTTCGGTATCGCTTATTGTGAACGCCGGCAGACAGCGTGAGGCTTCCATCAGCGTCTCATTTGGCAGCTCTGTCTTGTTGTTGACCTGTCCGCATTTCTCAAGGTCAAAAAATGAGGTACCGCTGTATTCTCCGTATGTGGTGCGTATTATGTCTCCGCCCTCGGTCCACTCCGTGGGATACGGCTTTTCTCCGGGATCGTCCGACTTCATGTCCAGCGGACTGAGCAGCCGCACCTTCGTGCCCTTGCTGTAAGTCTCTGCATTTACTCCGTATCCCTCCGACAGTATAGCTGCTCCGCTGAGCACTGAATAGCTGTCAGGCTTGTCAGGCCTTACGTTATACACCGTCTGTTCACGGCTGACCGATGTACGGCTCTTGCTGAGCTCAATACTTCCGATACGCTCTGCTGCTGCTTTTATGTGCGGTATGCTGCCGGCTGCTGAGACTGCAATTACAGGCGCGAGTATCAGTCCGGCGCATTTTAGTCCGCCTGCTATCTTCCTCTTTTTATATCGGGTCATGTCCTCACCTCAGTTATCCTTTTTCTATAGTATATTCCCTGTATGTGCAGATTATTTCATCCGTCTGAACTTTTTCCGTGATAATCCGGCGTTTTCTGTCATATATTGGAACAAAACAACTATTTCTCTGCCAACAGGCTCCTGATTTTTCTTCAAGAGTTAAGGCAAAAAAGGACTGATACCATGTACCGATGCTGCAACGTCCGGCGTTTTTTCAGGCTGCTTGCGCTGGATTCCATTATTTTTGCCATTTTCGCTGCCGTTTTCTGCATTGGCAGGCTCATTATGACATACGCCGCAGAACATGAAGCTCCGCCCGTGAGACTGCCGGTCATAATGTACCACAGCGTATGCGACCGTACTCCTGCCGAATACTCCGTTACGCCCCGCCAGCTGGAGGACGACCTTATATGGCTGAAAAATGCCGGATATACCACCGTCTCTGCGGAACAGCTGTGCCGTTACGTCCGCGGTAATGGTTCGCTTCCGGCGCTTCCGGTCATGCTCACCTTCGATGACGGATTCTACAACAATCTGTCTGAGCTGCTGCCGCTGCTGGAAAAATACGATATGTGCGCGGTAGTCTCCGTGGTGGGCACCTATACCGACAACGACGCTCCCCGTGACCCCCATGTGTCCGCTTACTCCTACCTTACGTGGGAGGATATTTCTCAGCTCTCAGGCTCCGGAAGAGTGGAGATCGGCAGCCACACCTACGCCATGCACTCAGTATCCGGCGGCAGAAAGGGCTGCTCAAAGCTGCCGGAGGAGTCCGAGGAGCAGTATCGTCAGGCACTTTACAGCGATATTATGCTCCTGCAACAGGAAATGGCAGAGCATACAGGTACTGCTCCGTATGTTTTCGCCTACCCCTTCGGCGCGGTCAGTCCCGGCAGTACGCCGCTGCTGAAAGAAGCCGGCTTCCTTATGACCCTCACCTGCCGGGAACTCCCCAACTATATCACCCGCGATCCTTCCTGCCTCTACGGCATCGGTCGATTCAACCGCAGTGGTCTTTACTCCACTGATGAATTCATGTATAAAATAACAAAGGACTGAAATTATGCTATCCCAGAAACAGAAAACCTTAGCTGCCGCACTATCTCCGGCTGTACTGATTCCGCTGCTGATACTTGTGCTGCACCTGTATCCGGCTTTCGCTGAAAAATACTCATATCCCTGCGTTTTCCGTTCATTCTTCAGGGTATACTGTCCGGGCTGCGGCGGAACTCACAGTGTCTATGCCCTTGCCGGCGGACATATACTTCTTGCTCTCCGCTATAATCCCATAGTTCCCCTTGCTGCCCTCACTCTCTTGATGGTGTGGATAGAGAATGTCGCCGCACTTTTCGGGAAAAGAGTAAAAATATTCCCCGGAAGCAAGGCGTTCTACCTTGTACTTTCGGGGATACTCATATTATTCTATATTGCCCGCAACTTCATTCCGGCACTTGCTCCGGTATAACTGAGGTCTACCAGTGTCTCGCCGTCATCAGGCTCGTCACGGGACGAGGAGCTGCTTCCGCCGCCGTCATCGTCAGATGATGACGATGAGCTTCCGTAGTTCTCGTTCGGATCGTACTCTATCTCTCCGCCGCTTCGCGCACTGAGAATGAATCTGTAGTAATTCTCAAAGGAGCCATACTGAGAATACTCAAAAAACTCCTTATACGGCGATTCATTGTATTTCTCGAATTCCTCCGGTATCTCTCCGGTCTCCTTGTATTCTTCAATATACGGATTCGGGTCAAAGCTGACCTTCATCATATCGATCAACAGATCTCCGTAGCTGTAGAAGGTTCCGGCAAACACCAGCATACCCAAAGTGGACAGTACCAGTCCGATTATTGCAAACGGCTTGCCTCCGCGATTTTTCGCCAGCGAGACTATAGCAAATATTATTGACAATGTTGCAAGTATCGGTGAACCGTAACAGCAGCAGCAGAAACAGTTCACAAGGCTCAGTACAAATGCGGCTATGGCAAGACCCTTTCTGTACTCATTGACCTTTTCCTCCTCAGATGTATTGCCTTCGCTGCCGGCGTTGTATATCTCTTCGTCCATTTTTATCTCCTTATTTGAACAATAGTACGACTGTTCCGTCTACTATCGACTCCAGCTCGTAGAAAGAACGTCTGAAATAGTTGATAACTATTAATATAACTATGATCGCTGCAATAACTATCAATGCCTTTATTATCGAGGATCCGGACTTGCTGACGTCTGTACTGCGCGATACGCTGTCAGAGTCGCTTTTTCCCGTATTCCGCTTCATTTTCACAAGAATGATAACAGCTATGATAGCCAGCGGGAACATTCCTGTGCAGAGACCTGCAATCAGCATTATCACCAGCACGGTATAGATCACTTTTTCATTATCTGCCGCTGTCGGAGAGCCTCCCGTACTGCGGTCAGAGCTGTCTGTCCTGCTGCCGTAGAGTATCTCTGCAGACTTCTCCATCGCCTCGGAAGCTGCCGGACCTGCCCTGTGGCTGCCGGATATACTCTCATCAGCTCCGCCGGGGATACCGCTGTTGGTACCGCCGTCGGGATTGAAGTTGCCGGAGGGAATATCCTCCTCCGGAGCTCTGCCGAAGTCAGCTGCGGTATACTTTGGCGCATACTCATCTTTAGCCGGTGATACTGGCTTTTTGTATTCCCTGTGCTCGTGATCGTCGCACAGGTGAGTTCCTTCGCTCTTTTTTTCCAGCTCCCGCTCTGCGCGCTTTTCAGAAGCACTGTAGCGTGTATCGTCGTAATAAGCCGGCGAACTGCCCTCATACAGGTCGTCTGCATCGTGAGAATGACCCTCCTTGCACATATGGTCATCTTTTCTGTCATACCGTTCCTTGCCGAAATACCCCTTGCTTCCGAACTTTTTCGTTTCGTCAACACTGTCAACGTCCATTTCATCCACAAATGTGTCGGACATCTCATCAATCATGCCGTCCTTGTGTTTTCCAAACAAAATCTGCACATCCTTTCGTAAACAGTGTCAGTACCTACAACATACCCCATGCGTATCTTATCGCTCCCCTATCATGTACCGCCTCTGTATCAGAAGCTGGTCTCCCATGTCCAGCTGCGTATCTCCAGCTCGTCCAGATTGAAGGGAGTTTTCTGATATACGCAGTAGTTCAGCCAGTTGGAGAACATCAGATTCGCAGTACACCGCCATGAGAACACCGGTGTCTTTTCCGGATCGTCCTCCGGGAAATAGTTATACGGCATCTGTATATCGATGCCCTTGTCCAGATCGCGGAAATACTCAGAGGCAATGGTGTCCCTGTCGTACTCCGAATGGCCGGTGATGAAGTACTGTCTGCCATTCTTATTGGCTACTATATGAACGCCGGACAGCTCAGAATAAGTCAGTATTTCCAGCTGATCCACCTTCTCTATGTCCTCACGGCGCACCTCAGTGTTGCGTGAGTGCGGTACATAGAATATGTCATCAAAGCCCCTTAACAGCTGACAGTTCTCGACCTCCGAACGGTGTGGGAATATGCCGAACATCTTCTGCGGTAGAGTATATTTCGGGATCCCGTAGTGGTAGTACAGTCCTGCCTGTGCTGCCCAGCATATATACAGCGTTGAGAACACATGGGTCTTTGACCACTCAAATATCTGAGTTATTTCGTCCCAGTAGTCCACCTGCTCGTACTCCAGCAGCTCTACCGGTGCGCCTGTGACGATCATTCCGTCATAGCGCTTGTCCTTTATCTCATCAAATGTCTTGTAGAATTCGTCAAGGTGATGCCGTGAGGTGTTGCGTGATGTATGTGATGCCATCTGCAGCAGCTCTATATCCACCTGGAGCGGCGTATTGCTCAGCAGCCTCAGCAGCTGGCATTCCGTCTCTATCTTCTTGGGCATGATATTGAGTATTATCACCTTCAGCGGACGAATATCCTGATGCTCCGCCCTCTCCTTAGACATTACGAATATATTTTCTTCTCCAAGCGTTTTGAAAGCCGGAAGCTCTGATGATATTCTGATAGGCATTCAAATCGCTCCTTTCTATTATGGTATCGCTATTTTTTCCTGCATGATTCGCAGGCGTTCATGAATCCGTCAAGGTCGCTGCACTCCCTGCTGTCAGGTGCAAGAAAACGCAGCTTCCGCAGATTATCATACTTTCCCTCATCCGGAAGCTCAAAGAGCATATTCTGTATGCCCTTCAGTGCGCTTTTGAACATGACCGACCTCACAAGTCCGTCGCAGAGCATGAGGTCTCCGCCGTCGCTGTAGTCGTAGACCACAGTGCGCTCAGCCTCATACGCATAGGCTATAAATCCGATAGCTGAGCCTTTGTCCAGAGCCTCTGTGATGTGTACGTTATTTACTCCGGCTGCTTTCAGTATGTCCTCGTACCCTTTGGTATCGAATCTCTCCTGTATCTCAAGCATATCATTTACCCTTTCCCATTGCGGTACGCAGCGCACGCAGCTCCTCAGCTGTCAACTCGCGCCATGTTCCGGGTTTCAGTACGCCCAGCTTGACCGGTCCGATACTGATGCGGCGAAGTCTTGCCACTTCCAGTCCCACAGCCTCACACATACGGCGTATCTGGCGGTTCCTGCCCTCCTTGATGGTCATAAGCAGCACGACTCTGCCCGGTTCCTTGGTCTTTACGACAACAGTAGCCGGAAGTGTCATCTTGCCGTCTATCTCAATGCCCTCTGAAAGGCGTACAAGCTGCTCGTCGGTTATGTCCGGACGCACAGTTACGCGGTAGGTCTTGGAGATATGGCGGCTGGGGTGCATGATATTATTTGCAAACTCGCCGTCATTGGTGAACAGGAGCAGTCCCTCTGAGTTGCGGTCAAGTCTGCCGACGGGGTAAACGCGCTCCTCAACGTCCTCCAGAAGGTCCATGACGCATCTGCGGTCAAGGTCGTCGGAGACAGTGGTCACGTATCCTCTCGGCTTATTGAGCATGATATATACGAAGTTCTTCTTGCGCGGCATATAGAGTCTCTCACCGTCTATGGTGATGAGATCCTTGAATCCGCATTTGTCACCCAGCTTTACGGGGTGGCCGTTGAGCTTTACTCTTCCCTGTTCGATCATTGCCTCAGCCTTTCTGCGTGAGCAGTAGCCGCTGTCGGCGATCATTTTCTGAATTCTTATCTTTTCCACTTTATCCTCTTTTTCCCTCAGCCTTATGGCTGAGAATTGACTTTATGCGTTCAAACAGACTCTTCTTTCGCGCCGGCCGCTGCACATACTCCACATCTTCCGCGGAATACAGCGGTATACGTCTTATCTCGCGTCCTCTGAAGCTGATGCTCAGCTCCGCAAGGGCATCGCCGGCTGATACCGGCGCATAGACATACGGCGCGGAGATCACGGTATAGTCCATATCCTCCTGTGATGCCCCGGCTGTTGTAAGAACAAGCGGCTCACCGCCGGGTGTGAGCTTTACGCTGCCGGAAGCTCCTCCGGCAACAGGCACCGCCATATCTGCCGGAAGCTCCGGCTCAAAGGTATCTACAGCTCCGAAGCCGTAGTCGTACAGTGCCATATGGTCGTTCCAGTCGTTACGGTCGTTGAGCGTAACGCAGATAAGCCGCTTTCCGCCCCGTTCACAGGCTGAAACAAGGCAGCGTCCGGCATCATCGGTGAAGCCGGTCTTTACGCCGTACGTACCTGTGTACATACTCAGCAGCTTGTTGGTGTTCCTGAGCCACCGCGTATACGGCGGATCACCGAACTCCAGCTTTATGGTCTCGCTGGAGCATATCTCCCGGAAGGTGTCGTTCCGCAGAGCCGCAGCGGCGAGTATCGCCATATCGTATGCACATGAGCCGTGTCCTTCACCGTCCAGTCCGGAGGGTGTCACGAACCATGTCCGGGACATTCCCAGCTCTCTGGCGCGGCTGTTCATCAGCTCCGCGAAGGCAGGAATGCTCCCTGCTATGCGTACTGCCGCAGCATTTGCCGCATCGTTGCCCGATGGCAGCAGCATACCGCAGCAAAGTGCATATTTTGTAACGGTATCGCCCTCACGCAGTCCCATTGACGATCCCTCGACACGTATCGCCTGACTGTCAACTGTGAACTGCTGGTCAAGTCCGCCGCTTTCGATGCACAGCAGCGCTGTCATTATCTTGGTAGTGCTTGCCATCGGCAGCTTCTCGCTGTAATTCTCACCGCAGACTATCTCTCCGGTATCAGCTGAGATCAACACCGCAGCTTTCGCAGATGTCTCCGGAGCCTGTACAGCTCCGGCAGTTATACACGGCAGCTCAGCCGAAATCAGCAGAGCTGCAAACAGTACTGAAATATGCTTTTTCATTGCAGACCTCCGTAGCTTTTTGTTACAGAGTATGCAGAAAAAAGCAGAATGATTCCGGTTATCAGTCGTTAATGACTACAGAACCGTCACCCTCACCACCGTCATCGCCGCCCTTGCGCTTTGACACGAATCCGGACACCTTGTCGATGATATTGGGTACATTGTTAAGGATATTGCTGATGGGATCGTTGGAGCCGTCTATGGACACCATTCTTGCTGTACCGTCGTGGGAGATCACGAGGAATCCCTCCGGCTTTATGGATACTCCCGCACCGGCACCGCCGCCGAACAGGTCCTTATCGTACTTTGAAGGGAGGTCGGAACCTCCTGAAGCGAATCCGTAGCTCACCTTTGAGACCGGTATGATGGTAGTACCGTCGTCCAGCTTTATCGGATCACCGATTATCGAATTCACATCAGCCATTTCCTTGACTTTCTCTATAGATATGCCAAGCAGTTCGCTTACAGTCTGTTTCTTTGCTTCCATATTTTACCTCACTTCTGCCTTGCGGCGGTTTTTTTCAGCTTCATCTGCTGCATCATTTCTGGAATGAAATATCTGAATATATATGTTATCAGGAACCAGACTCCTGCGATAACCATTGTTCCCAGCCGGAACCGCAGCTTCACAGCAGCGTCCCAGCGGCTCTCTTTAAGTCCGAATCCGGCATTTATGTCCACAGTCTGAAGTCTCACGGTGAACAGTGCGCTCATGAATCCCAGCAGGTTGTACACCAATCCGCTTATCCTGCCATAGTTCACGGCGCATTTATATGCGTCCTCATTGGCGGGAATAAAGTCGATATACAGGTCGTAGAAATGGAATCCCTTGAGCACCTTCAGAGCCGGACGGTCAGCCGCCCTCCACAGGTCCATCAGGAACTCCACCTTCTCGCCCAGTGTTCTTGGCTCGCGGGGAGGCTTCTCCTTTTTGCGTCGCTTCTTATGCGGCTCTTTCTCCTCGCGCACCGGCTCAGCCGGACTTTCACTGACGCTTTCAGCTGACGGTATATCCTCTGCCGGAGCTGTATCCTCAGCTGTGAACTGCACATCATCGCCGGATACGGAGGTTTCCTTCGCCTCATCATCATAGGTGCCGGACGGAACGCTGTCCTCCGGCATTGCCCAGTCATCATCATCGTCCTCAGGCTCCGGAGCTTTACTGCGGCGGCGTTTTTTCAGCCGCTCAAGCAGTCCGCCGCCCTCTGAATCCATGATATTCAGCAGCCAGAAGCCTACCTTATACCTGAATCTTCCGCCGATGAAGCTCGCCTCAGCCCTGACCGGAAGTATGAAAAGGAGCAGTATGATGCCGAAAATGGCAAGAAGTAAGTATAGCAGTATTTTCAGCACTATCATACAGCCTCTCCTTTCTCAGCTATCGGTCAGTCTGTAAGTCCCACAGCGTCACCGCCGGCGGACTCCGGTTCTTCCTCTATTACAACGTTTTCGTGTCCCGGAAGGGGCGGAAGGTCAGCTATAGAGCTGAGTCCGAAGCTCCTGAGGAACACTGAGGTAGTCTTGTACACTATAGGCTTTCCGGGAACATCAAGTCGTCCCGCTTCCTCCACCAGTCCCTTTTCCACAAGATTGTTGACTACTGAGGAACTGTCAACACCGCGGACGTTCTCAACGAATCCCTTGGATACAGGCTGGTTGTAGGCGATTATGGTCAGCACCTCCATCGCCGCATTGGACAGAGGTGTGGACTTCTTTGTTTCCAGTGCCGCCTTTATCTGCGGAGCGAATTCCTCACGTGTACACATCTGGTAGCTGCTGTCCAGCTTCTTGATGCATATACCGCTGCCGCAGTCGTCATAGCGCTCATTCAGCAGCTTTATCAGTGCAGGTATAGCTCCTACATCGATGCCGCTTGCCTCTGAGAGACGGTACAGCTCTATAGGCTCTCCTGATGCGAAGATTATAGCCTCTATTGCTCCGAGTTTTTCTTTTGCTTCCATTTAGTCCGTCCCTTTCTTTCGCCCTTGAAGAATACTATGGTATTGTCCTCGCTGATGGTTATGCGTCCGAAGCGGGTGAGCTCCAGAACAGCCAGAAAGGTCGCCACTCTTGCAGAGCGGTCATTCACGCCCTCATACAGCTTGTCCATATACACCTCTCCTGTAGCATACAGCTCCCTGAGGATATGCACCACCTTCGTGAGCACCGGGACTATCCTGCGCTTTACTACGGAGTTTATCTTGCTTTCGATACGAAGCCGCGAGTTCTCCGGCTTCACCTTTTTATTGGAGACTGCGCTGTATGCCTCCACGAGCCGCTGGGGCTCATGGACGAGGCTGTAGGTCATATCCACCTTCAGCTTCACAGGCTGGCGGACGAATATATCTCCGCCCACATTGCGCTCCGCAAGCTCACGGGCTGCCATCTTGCACAGTGACAGCTCAATGAGAGCGCCCTCCAGTTCCTTTTTCATCTGCTCCGCCTCTTCCGGCTGAGGAAGCAGCGCAGCAGTTTTTATATATATCAGTCTTGCCGCCATTTCAAGGAACTCTCCGGCAAGCTCTAAGTCCTGTCTGTGCATCTCATCTATAAAGAGGAGGTACTGCTCCAGCAGCTTCGAGATCTCTATGTCGTAGATATTCAGCTTATGCTTGGCAATAAGGCTGAGCAGCACATCGAGGGGGCCCTCGAACACATCAAGCTTGAATGAAAGTGTATCCATAGCCTATCAGCCGAAAACGTGCGGTATCCACGCTGTTGCGAAGCTGAGCAGATAGCTTACAAGATTGATAAGCCAGCCCAGCGGGTCGAGCAGACCGTTTGTGATCCTGCCGCAGAAGAAAAGTGCAAACAGAATGATAGTGGATGCGCGGTTTATTATGGCGTAGTTAGAATAATACCAGCTCTTGAACTTCGGGCCTGCGAACTGATGAAGGATATTGAATCCGTCCAGAGGAGGCAGAGGAAGCAGGCTGATAACGCCCAGACAAACATTTATCTGTGACAGCATCGCCAGCACCGTCATAACACATACACCCATCGACAGCCTGCCGTTGTTGCTGTTAAACAGCCCCGGGTGCAGATACATCACAGAATTAATTGCATTGCATACTATAGCTGCAAGGAAATGGGTCACAGGTCCGGTAAGTGATACCAGCACGATGCCGCGTTTCAGGTCCTTGAAGCGCGCGGGGTTTATTGCCAGCGGCTTTGACCAACCGAATCCTATGAGTATAATGAGCAGAGCGCCAAGCGGATCCAGATGCTCCAGAGGATTGAGAGTCAGCCGTCCCTCCCGCTCACCGGTATCATCGCCCTGCCACTTGGCAACCAGGCACTTTGCGCAGTCCACCAGCGGTACTACAAGCAGCACCATAAGCAGACCGGAAAATATTTTGAAAAATAATCTCATTGTTTCCGAATTCACTTTTAATAACCTCACTGTCCAGCGCCTGACCAGAAGCAACACCATGCCCTCACAGCGCAAATTAATTTAAATACCTATAGATAGACATTATATATTATACACCAAATGCACAATTTTTTCAAGTGGTAAACGGAATTTTCCGGCTGTTTAAAAAAAAATGATTTTTTTCAAAAAAAGGCTTGCATTTTACTGAAGTTTATGTTATAATACCAATGTTGTCTTAAATTTTAAGAGCTAATCAGAATTTATAAGGAGGTGCAGCCTGATGGCAAAGTGTGATATCTGCGGCAAGGGTGTAACATTTGGTATCAAAGTTTCTCACTCACACAGACGTACAAACAGAACATGGAAGCCTAACGTAAAGCGAGTTAAGGCTATCGTCAAGGGTACTCCTTGTCATATTTACGCTTGCTCAAGATGCCTGCGTTCAGGTAAGGTTGAGAGAGCTTGATTTTTGTTAAGTACATAACGATTTAGAGCGTTCCG
>CADBNS010000030.1 GCA_902796065.1 Ruminococcus flavefaciens | reverse complement strand
TATCAAGAAAGGAAAACGCAGGAATGCTTTCGCATTTCAAGTTTTTCTGACGCAGATATATTTTCTTTATGTTGAGCATTGGTTGGCAAAGTTTAGTTGGGAGAGCAATAATATTTATTTTCGCTTTTTCCTTGACTTATACTGCGAAAAATGATACAATAATAATATATGTTTTTTAATAAGGAGGCTCTGGACCATGAAGGTCACTCTGATTTCTTATACCCCAGAGCCGGAAAAACTGGTGGCTACCGCTGCCAAGCTCTGCTATTCAAGCAGCGATATCGGCTCTCTCCGTGACGGTCTTACTGAGGATAAGACAAAAAGCTTCATAGATATGCTTGCTGCCATCGGTCACGGCAGCGTTTTTGAGCACGTTTCCTTTACCTTCGGTATCGAGGGTATCTCACGCGCTTGCTCTCATCAGCTCGTCCGCCACAGGATCGCTTCGTATTCCCAGAAAAGTCAGCGCTATGTCAACGAAAACGGCTTCGAGTTCATCACTCCGCCCGCTATCGCTGAGCTGCCTGAGGCTTCCGCTGAGTACGACCGCGTTATCGCTGAAATTACCAGAAGCTACGAACACATCGCCGACCTCCTTACCGAAAAGCATAAGGCTGACTTTATCGCCCAGGGTGCCGACGAGAAAACCGCTGCCTCAAAAGCACGCAAACTCGCCAACGAGGACGCCCGTTTCCTCCTCCCTAATGCCTGCGAAACAAAAATCGTCGTTACCATGAACGCACGGTCCCTCTTCAATTTCTTCGAGCACCGCTGCTGTAACCGCGCTCAGTGGGAGATCAGAGCTGTTGCGGCTGAAATGCTGAGACTGTGCCTTGAGGTCGCTCCGAATATCTTCCGCCATACCGGTCCGTCCTGTGTGGCTTCCGGAAAATGTCCGGAAGGCAATATGTCCTGCGGCAAAATGAAGGAAGTCAGAGAATACTACGCTTCACTTATTAAATAGCATTTTCCCTTAGGAGGCTCTGATGCTCGAATTCAGAGATATTTCTCTTTCTGATAAGTCCCGCGCTGAACGCGCTCTCAGACAGTCCGATTTCCGCGGCTGTGAGTACTCTTTCGCCAATAACCTCGCCTGGAGACGCCTTGCTGATACTAAACTCACCTTTTTTGACGGCTTCTATCTCCTGTGCGCTTTTAATGGCGCTGCGCACCCTTACTTCACTTTCCCTGCCGGCTGCGGCGATATTCACGCTCTGCTCAGGGAAATGCGCATCTTCGCGGAGCATAACGGGTTCCCACTTACCATCGGCGGCGTTACTGATGTACAGCTGCGATTCTTTGAGGAGTCCTTCCCGGGTATGTTTACTGCGGAGTACGACAGGGACGGCTCGGACTATATCTACAACTCTTCCGACCTCATCGATCTGCCGGGTAAAAAATACCACAGCAAACGCAATCACCTCGCAAAATTCAATGAGCTCGGCTGTGAATTCTCACTCATCTCTGAGAAAGACTTCGATGACTGTATCGTCTTTCTCACAAATACCTACAACAATAATGCGGATCATATCGACGATTCCTTTGTCGCCGAACAATTCGCACTTAATACCTATTTCTCATACTTCGGTGAACTGGGTCTGCAGGGCGGTATTCTCCGCTGTGACGGTCAGATAATTGCTGTCACTATCGGCGAACCTGTTTCCTCCGATACCTACTGCGTCCATATCGAAAAGGCTGATACCTCCTTCAATGGTGTGTACGCCGGTATCAATAACTGCTTCGCCAGACATTGTATGAGTAACTACAGATTCGTCAATCGCGAGGAGGACCTCGGTCTGGATGGTCTGCGAAAAGCTAAATCTTCCTACCACCCCGCCTTCCTGCTCGATAAATATATCGTTACTTTTTTATGAAAGGACTAATCTTATGATATATGCTTTTCTTGCTAACGGCTTTGAGGAAACTGAAGCTATCGCTCCGATAGACCTCCTCAGAAGAGCCGGTAAAAAAGTCGTTACTGTCGGCATCGGCGATAATGTCATCGTCGGTTCACACGGTATCCCGGTTGTGGCTGATACCATCGCTCAGGAGGCTCCGCTCAATGATGAGCTGGAAATGATAATACTCCCCGGCGGTATGCCAGGTACCCTCAACCTCGAAAAATCTGAGTACGTTCAGGCTGCTATCGATTTCTGCGTCAGAAATAATAAATTCATCGGCGCTATCTGCGCGGCTCCTTCTATCCTCGGTCACAAGGGTCTGCTCAAGGGTAAGACCGCTGTGTGCTACACCGGCTTCGAGGAACAGCTGGAGGGCGCTTCCATCGGTAACGGTCCTGTTGCCCGCGACGGTAATATCATAACTGCCCGCGGTGCCGGCGTTGCTGTTCAGTTCGGTCTGGAACTGGTGGCTGCTGCTGTGTCCGATGACGAAAGCAAGAGACAGTTCAATGCTATACTCTGCCAGCGATAAAAAAGAGCTGAGAAAACACTTCTCAGCTGTCAGGAACTCCGCACGTTCTGACGCTGCAGACTCCGCTATCGCTGAGTCTGTTCTGGCTGATGAACATATCCGGAATGCTGATACTGTTCTGCTTTATGCCTCTTTCGGCTCGGAAGCCGATACATGGCTGATCGCTGAACAACTCCTCAGCTCCGGCAAAAATGTCGCTTTCCCTCTCTGCCATAAGGACGGTATCATGTCCTTCCATCTGGTAAATCAGCTCTCTGAACTGTCTGAGGGTCACTACGGCATCCGTGAGCCTGACTCCGCTTCTCCTCAGCCTTTATTGTCCGGTAATACCGTCTGTATCGTTCCCGGTCTGGCTTTTACCCCCGACGGCGGCAGACTCGGCTACGGCGGCGGCTTCTATGACAGGTTCCTGTCCGCTCACCCTCATATCTATACTATCGCTCTTGCTTATGATGCCTGCATCACCGGTTCTCTGCCAGTTATGCAGCACGATATTAAAGTTGATTCCATTGTAACTGAAGAAAGGAAGGTTCAATGTAATGGATGAAAATAAAAATTCATTCGATGAAATAAATGAGATCCTTAACGGCGCTGACAGCAAAGGTCAGCCTATCGTTCCGCCTGATGCGGATGATATTGCCGCTCCCCAAGCTCCCCCTCAGCCTGAGTCCCCTGCACCTGATGCGCAGCCTCAGATGAATACCGCTGCACCTGAGCCGCAGAGTACTCCGGCTAACAGCTATCCCCGCCAGAGTGAGCCTCAGCGCAGACCTGAGGCCTACAGAAATGCTCCCGCTGACGGCAGACCTCAGCCTGTCCACTATAACCCTAACAGCGCTGTTCCCAGAAAACGCAAAAAGAAAAAAAGAAAAAAACAACATAGCAGACTGCCCGGCGTTCTTATCCTTACTACCTTTATCTTCGGCGTTTCTATCGTCCTCTCTATGGTCATTATCGGCTTCGGTAAAGATATGCTCGGTATCGGTAAAAGCGATGAGACTCAGCTCGTAGTTATCAATGAAGGCGATACTACCGAGGATATTGCCAATATGCTCGTGGAAAACAAGATCATCAAGTCCGCTGACGCTTTCAAATACTTCTCACGCCTGCGTAAGTCAGATTCCAGCTTCGTTCCCGGTGAACACTTCGTCCGCCCAAGTATGGCGTATGAGGCTATTATCGCTGAGCTGACCAAGGTACAGGAGGAAGAGGTCGGTGAATCTGTTTCCGTTATGATCAGTGAGGGTACTAATCTCCTCGATGCTGCTCAGATCCTCGAATCCAACAGCATTTGTAAGGCTGATGACTTCCTCTGGCAGTTCAACTCCGGCGGCTTCGGCTTCGAGTTCGAGTCTAAGCTCCCTGCTGAGGGCAACCGCAAGTTCCAGAAAATGGAAGGCTTCTTCTTCCCGGATACCTACTTCTTCTATGAGAATATGAAGCCCGAAGAGGTTTGCCAGAAGATCTACAGCAACTTCAACAACAAAATGACTGAGGACAGATATAAGAAAATGGAAGAACTCGGCCTTGACCTCAATCAGCTCATTACCCTCGCTTCAATCGTCCAGAAGGAAGCCGCTAATGAGGCTGAAATGCCCGACATCGCTTCCGTATTCTGGAACAGAATACGCCACCCCGAGGACTTCAATAATAAGCTCCAGTCTGACCCGACCAAGAACTACGCTAACCTCGTTATCAAAAAACACCTCGATGTTGCCGATCAGGCTCTCGTCGATTCCTATAATACCTATGAGACTCCGGGTCTCCCTCCCGGACCTATATGTAACCCCGGTATCGCTGCTATTGATGCTGTTCTTGCTGACAAGCAGACCGATTACTTCTACTTCATCGCTAACCTCATGACCGGTCAGACCCAGTTCTCAGCTACTCTTGAGGAACATGACGCTAAACAGGCTGAGATCGAACAGTCTTACATCGATAACAACTTCACACTCGACAGATGATCCGGAGGTCTTCCATGGATAAACTTGAAGTTCTTGCTCCCGCCGGCGACGAAGAACGCTTCGCCGCCGCCGTCCAGTACGGCGCTGATGCCGTTTACCTCGGCAGACAGATGTTCGGTATGCGCTCTTCACCCGGTAATTTCAACTTTGAACAACTGGTGAATGCTGTAAATACCGCCCATGCCAAGGGTATCCGCGTGTACCTTACCTGCAATACCCTGCCGCGTAACAATGAGATACCTTTCTTTGAGAAATTCGTCCGCGAAGCTGTTGAGGCTAAGGTCGATGCCCTCATTGTCGCTGACATTGGTCTGCTGATGCTCATTAAACGCTATGCTCCCGATATGGAGATACATATCTCCACACAGACTGGTATCGTTAACTACGTTACCGCCCGTGAACTCTACGACCTCGGCGCTAAACGTGTCGTTCTCGCCCGTGAACTATCACTCGATGAGATCGCTGAGATACGCGCAAAAACAAGTCCTGATCTGGATATTGAGGCTTTCGTTCACGGCGCTATGTGCGTTTCGTTCTCCGGAAGATGCCTCCTCTCCCAGTACCTCGTCAACCGCGATGCCAACCGCGGTGAGTGCGCTCAGCCCTGCCGCTGGGGTTACCACCTCGTGGAGGAAAAGCGTCCCGGTCAGTACTTCCCTATTTTCGAGGACGAAAAAGGTACCTATATCCTCAATGCTAAGGATATGTGCATGATCGAACATATCGACAAGCTCGCTGAGGCCGGCGTTAACAGCCTCAAGATCGAGGGTCGCGCTAAATCCGCTTACTACGTTACTGTCGTCACCAACGCTTACCGTATGGCTGTCGATGAGTACTACAAAGACCCTTATAACTTCAAGCTGCCCGACTGGATACGCGATGAGGTATATAAGGTCAGCCACAGAAAATACTGCAAAGGCTTCTTCTTCGGTACTCCCGAGGATTCTCAGTACTACGAGAACAGCGGATATATCCGCAATTATGATGTTGTTGCTGTTGTGGAAAAATGTGAGAACGGTATCGCTTACTGCTCTCAGCGCAACAGATTCTTCGCAGGTGATACCGTGGAGATCCTCGCTCCTTCCCAGAGACCCGTCGAGCTCGTTCTCGATAAGCTCTTCAATGAGGACGGCGAACTGATCGATACCGCTAACCACGCTATGATGAAGTTCTCATTCCCCTGTGAACACGTTTTCCCTGCCGGTTCTGTGATCCGTAAGGCTACCAACGAATAATAAAACCGCATCGGTACGTAACTGATCGTTACGCAGCCGATGCGGTTTCTTCATATCTTCATTATTATTGCCTCAAATATCAGAAGCAGTATCAGCATCGCAAACCCAATGACCGAAAATGCCGCCATGTAGCGTCCGGAGCGCGCTCCCTCTGCCTTGCGGTAGAACTGGAACGATATGAGACTGGCAAGTGATGCGATGATCGTGCCAAGTCCGCCGATATTTACGCCTATCAACAGCGCCTTTCCGCTGTCTGTGAAGCCCGAGAGCATTACTGCTGCCGGTACATTGCTTATCACCTGCGATAACAGCGCTGATACTATCAGCTCCCGTCCCGTAAGTATTCCAGAGAAAAAACTGCTGACCGCTTCTATCCGCGCTATGTTCCCAACAAATACAAAAAAGCATACGAATGTGCCAAGCAGCGGATAGTCCACCGTTTTCAAAAGCCTGCGGTCACAGATGAGTACCGCTGCTATCGATGCTATCAGGCAGATGTAGTCCGGTACTATGCGGAATACGCACAGAAGACAGAATATGAACAGTCCCGCGAATACCAGCGCCTTCTTTATGTCTGTTTCCTGCGGCTTCTCCTCCGATGCCCTGCAGCTCGTCTTCGGCAGCATCAGCGTCAGCACCACCAGACACCCAAGACTCAGCAGCCCTGCCGGAAGCGCTGTCTTTATGAAGTCCAGCGCTGTCAGCTTGTACTTGTCGTACAGATACAGATTCTGCGGATTTCCTACCGGCGTCATCATGCTTCCCATGTTCGCTGCGATAGTCTCAAACACTATCGTCAGTATCCTGCTGCGCTCATCGTCTATACTGCTGTATATCAGCAGCGTCAGCGGTACGAATGTTATCAGCGCTACGTCATTTGTCACAAGCATCGCCGAAAAATAACATATCAGTATGAGGATCAGTCCAAGCCGGCGAATATTTCCGGTGCGCCGTATCATCATGGCTGTTGCCTTGTCAAATATGCCTGCCGACCGCAGTCCCGCTACTGCCGCCATCAGCGAAAATAACTGTATCAGTACCGTCTTGTTTATGTATCCTATGTATTCACCGTCCGGCGGTACTACGAACATCGTTATCAGCGCTGCAATGAACGATATGCACAGTACCGGCTGTGAACGGAATATCCCTGCTATTCGTTTCAAATCAGCACACCCCGGAAATGATCCATCTCGTGCTGCACTATCTGCGCATCAAATCCGCGGAATGTGGACCTTTTCTTTTTGAACTCCATGTCAAGATACTCCACCGTTATCATTCTGTATCGCTTCGCCTTCCGCGTTCCTGTCAGCGAAAGACAGCCTTCCTCCTCTTCGGTGAAGTCCGCTGAATGACCAATCATCTGCGGATTTATCATTACCTTGTACTTGCCGCCTATCAGCGCTGCAAGTATCGTCTTCCTCACCCCGATCATATTCGCTGCCATTCCCACGCAGCGGTCACTGTTTGCCTTCAGCGTGTCCAGCAGATCTGTCACTGTCTGCATATCCTCCTGCGTTGCTTCCTCTGAGCTTACCCCAAGAAACACGGGATCACGCATAATCTCCTTTACCATTTGCTTCCTCCTTATTTTATACACAGAAAATCACAAAAAATATTATACCATATCAGCTCCCCGATTACAAGCTATTTTTTGCTCCTTGTAACTTCATTACGTTAAATCAGTAAAATTTGACAACGGGTATTGATTTATCTCTATTATTATGGTATAATTAGAAAGTACGTTAAATTTCTTATGCAAAGGACTGATACAATGAAAATTAGTTTCTCAACTCTGGCTTGTCCCGATTTTTCATGGACTGACATCTACTCTATGGCTAAAGACTTCGGCTTCGACGGTATCGAGATCAGAGGTCTCGGTAATGAGATCTTCTCCGTTAACGCTCAGCCTTTCAAGGAAGAACAGCTCCCCAAAACTATCGAAAAACTAAACTCCCTTGGCCTTGAGATCCCTTGTCTGACATCCGGTGCCTGCCTGAAGTTCAAGGACAAATTTGACGCGATCAAGGACGAAATCACCGCTTATGCCAAGCTGGCAAACAAGCTCGGCACTTCATATATCCGTATCCTCGGCGACCTCGAACCCGCTCCCGGCGGAGATATAGACGACGATTATATCGCTGATGCTCTCTCCAGACTCGTTCCCATTGCTGAAGAATACAACGTTACTCTGCTCGTCGAGACTAATGGCGTATACAGCAACTCCACTCGCCTCGCCAAGCTCCTCGATAAGGTCGGCAGCCGCAAGATCGCTGCCCTCTGGGATATGCACCACCCCTACCGCTTCAATAATGAGGCTCCTGAAACTACTATTGCTAACCTCGGCGAGTATATCAAGTATATTCAGGTCAAGGACAGCGTTATGGGTCCCGACGGCAAGGTGCAGTACCGTATCATGGGCTCCGGTGATATTCCCGTAAAGGAAATGATCGAGGCTCTCGATACTATCAACTACAACGGCTATATCTCCCTCGAATGGGTCAAGAGATGGGCTCCCGACCTCAGCGATGCAGGTATCGTTATCCCTCAGTTCGCTGAGTATATGGCTCCCTATAAGAAAAAACACAAGCACCCCCTCCAGACAAATATGCGCGGCGACGGTCAGTACCCATGGCCTAAGGAAAGGATCCTTAACTATACCTTCCCCGACATACTCGACCGTATCTGCGATCAGTTCCCAAATCAGTACGCTTTCCGCTATACTGAACTGGACTATTCCCGTACTTACCCCGAATTCCGCGACGATGTGGACAACTTCGCACGCGCTCTCCTCGCTATGGGCGTTAAACGCGGCGACCATGTGGCTATCTGGGCTACTAATGTCCCACAGTGGTATATCACTTTCTGGGCTACCACTAAGATCGGCGCTGTGCTCGTTACTATGAATACAGAGTACCGCATCCATGAGGCTGAATACCTCCTCCGCCAGAGCGATACCATGACCCTCGTTATGATCGACGGTATCAAGAATATCAACTACGTCGATATAATCAAGGAGCTCTGCCCTGAGCTCGAATCCTGCAAGCCCGGTCAGCTCCGCTCCGCTAAACTCCCCTTCCTCAGAAACGTTATTACTATCGATTCCAAGAATAACGGCTGCTTCACCTGGGAAGAGGCTGTGGCTAAGGCTAAGGAGATCCCTTACAGCGAGGTTGAGGCTGTACGCAAGACTATCGATATTCACGATGTATGCAATATGCAGTATACCTCCGGTACTACCGGCTTCCCAAAGGGCGTTATGCTCACTCACTACAATGTCGTTAACAACGGTAAGGCTATCGGCGACTGCATGGACCTCTCCACCGCTGACCGCATGATGATCCAGGTGCCTATGTTCCACTGCTTCGGTATGGTTCTCGCTATGACCGCTTCCGTTACTCACGGCGTTACTATGTCACCTATCACCAGATTCTCTCCGCGTAAGGGTCTGGCTTGCATAAATCAGGAGAAGATAACCTGCTTCCACGGCGTTCCTACTATGTTCATCGCTATGCTCGGTCACGACGACTTCGATAAGACAGACTTCTCTTACATGAGAACCGGTATCATGGCAGGTTCTCCGTGTCCTATCAAGACTATGGAGGAAGTTATCGAGAAAATGCATATGTCTGAGATCTGTATCACTTACGGTCAGACTGAGGCTTCTCCTGCTACTACCATGAGTAAGACTACCGACTCTATCGAACAGCGCGTTAATACCGTCGGCGGCCCTATCTTCGGCGTCGAGTGCAAGATCGTTGACCCAGAAACTAATGAGGATCTCCCGGACGATACCGACGGAGAGTTCGTTGCCCGCGGCTACAATATCATGAAGGGCTACTACAAAATGCCCGAGGCTACTGCGGCTGCTATCGACTCAGAAGGCTGGCTCCATACCGGTGACCTCGCAAGAAGACGCTCCTCT
>CADBNS010000029.1 GCA_902796065.1 Ruminococcus flavefaciens | reverse complement strand
GTACGGCCGCAGCGGCACTTAGTCTTGTCGATGCGTCCAATATCGCCGGTCTTGAAGCGGATAAGAGGACGAGCGTGTTTTCTGAGAGTAGTGAAAACGAGCTCACCTGTCTCGCCGGGTTCAAGTACCTCACCGGTGTGAATATCCACAGTTTCAACGAGGATATGGTTTTCAGCGATGTGGAGACCGTCGTGGTATTCGCACTGAGCAGCGCAAGCGCCGAAAATATCTGAGAGACCGTAGAAGTCGTAGACCTCAGCGCCCCAGAGTTCCTCGATAGCCTTTCTTGTAGCATCGATAGAGCCGCCGAGCTCACCGGCAACGATGATCTTCTTGATATTGAGATCCTTCTTGGGATCGATGCCTGCCTTCAGAGCCTTCTCACCGAGCTGCCAAGCATAGGAAGGAGAGGTCCAGATAACGGTAGGCTGATAGGTCTTGAGGATAAAGAGGAGTCTCTCACTGGGGAGAGTACCGCCCCAGATGCAGAGAGCACCGAGGTTCTGAGCACCGATAACATCAGGACCGCCGACATACAGTGAGAAATTGAGAGCATGAACGTAGCGGTCATTAGGTCTCATACCGACCTGCCAGAACCAGCGGCTCTCAGTTTCCTGGAACTCATCGAAGTCCTTCTTGGTGAACGGGCTCATAGTGGGAACACCTGTAGAGCCGGAGGAAGTGGAGATGAAAACCACATCCTCTTCCGGAACAGCAGCAAGCTCGCCGAGGAAGGAACCTACGCCCTGAGTATCGCGCTGAGTTTTCTTATTTATGAAAGGGAACTTCTCGATGTCCTTGAGGGTTTTAATATCCTCAGGCTTAACACCTGCCTCATCGAAGGAGCGCTTATAGTACGGAGCGTTATCATAAGCGAATTTAACGATCTCCTTGAGGTCTTCGAGCTGTCTTTTTTCCAGCTCTTCACGGGGGAGAGTTTCGAGTTCCTCGTCCCAGAATTTACTATTTACATCTCTGCTCATTGTTTTATCCTCCAAAACTGAAATTATTATTTATGAACTCCCATTTCTTATCACGGGAATCAGTGATTACTTTAATATCGTCATCACTGAGGTGTCTGAACCTGCCCTGTTTTCTGAGGTAGTCCTCAACACTTGTGAATGACTTGGGTTTATGATTGAGGGTGAACTTACCGTCCTGATACTCAGCGAGGTACCACAGACCGCTGTCAACGACCTCTTTAGCGATCTCCACAGTCTCATCCGGAGCGATTCCCCAGCCTGTAGGACATGGAGCGATAACGTGAATATACTTTGTACCCTTTATCTGAGAGGCTTTGCGGACCTTCTCGATGAAATCGGGTATATAACCCACACTTGCAGTAGCAGCGTAAGGAATATCATGAGCCGCCACGATCTCGAACATATTCTTTTTCGGGCGGATATTGCCGTGGATATTGTGACCGGCAGGAGTGGTAGTAGTTCTTGCGCCAAAGGGAGTAAGACCGCTTTTCTGAATACCGGTGTTCATATACGCTTCATTATCGTAACATATGTAGATGATGTTATCATTTCTGTCTATAGCGCCTGAAAGGGCCTGAATACCAATATCAGCGGTACCGCCGTCGCCGGCGAAGCCGACCGCAGTAAAGTCGGTTATACCCTTAGCCCTGAGACCTGCCTCAATACCAGTAAGCATAGAAGCGGTACCGGCGAAGGTAGAAATGATGGAATTATTAGAGAAGCACAGCTGCGGGAAGTTGAAGCCTACAGCCGACATACACCCGGCAGGCAGAACGGAAACGGCATTTTTGCCGAGGACCTTGAGTGCAGCTCTGACAGCAAGGCTTCCGCCGCAGCCTGCGCAGGCCTTATGGCCGTAGAAGAACTCATCGCGTGAGATACTGTCTGCTGTTTTATTAGCCAATGCAGTCACCTCCGATGCCAATAAAGCTGACTTTCTGAGAACCGGCGATAATATTCTCAAAAGCGTTTCTGATGTCAGCGGCGGAGATATTTCTGCCGCCGAGACCGCCGATGAAGTTGCAGCCTTTAATATTAATACCGGCTTTTTTGAGAGCAGAGTTCACATTAGTGAATACCGTACCCTCATTGCCGAAGCTGATGTCTTTTTCGAGGACGCCGTAGCCTTTGGCATTTTCAAGAGCCTCAGCAATCTCCTCATTCGGGAAAGGACGCATATAGCGTATCCTTACGACGCCCGCCTTAACGCCTTCCCTGCGGAGCTTATCCGCAGTTTCGCGGCACAGACCGGCGATACTTCCGAGAGTTATGAGAATGAAATCCGCATCATCGGTGAGGTAGTTTTCGGTGAGACCGGAGTATTGTCTGCCGAAGATACGAGCGAAGTCATTCTCAGTCTCAGCGATGACATCACGGGCAGCAAGAACGCCCTCATGTTCTCTGAACTTAAAGACGAAGTTAGTATCCGGACCGGCTGAGAACGCCATATTTTTAGGTGAATCCAGATCCAGACGGTTATCCGTCACATAGGGTGGCAGGAAGCAGTCAGCCTGTTCTCTGCTTGGAATATCCACAGTCTCGTAGGTATGAGTTAGTATAAAGCCGTCCAGATTAGCCATAAAGGGAGTTGAAACCGCCTTATTCTCGGCGATCCTGTAGCTCATAAGAGCGAGGTCAAGGGCTTCCTGAGCATTTTCGGCATACGCCTGTATCCAGCCGCTGTCCAGCTGAGAGAGGCTGTCGCGCTGGTCGCCGTAGATATTCCACGGGAGTGCTGTAGATCTGTCAGCGTTCATCATAACGATGGGGAATCTGCCGCCAGCGGCGTAGTAGAGGCATTCCGCCATATACAGCAGACCCTGCGAAGAGGTAGCGGTGAAAGCTCTTGCGCCGGCAGCACTTGCGCCGATAGCGCAGGACAGAGCGGAGTGTTCTGACTCCACATGGACGTATTCAGCCTTCAGGCTGCCGTCCTCGACCATTTCGGAGAGTTTCTCTACCACAATAGTCTGGGGAGTAATAGGGTAAGCGGAAATGACCTCCGGTCTTGCGAGCCTGATACCTTCAGCGAAGGCTTCATTACCTGACAGAAATTTCTTACTCATCAGCGTTCCGCCTCCATTCTGATAGCACCTGGTCTGCAAATTTTAGCGCAAATGCCGCAGCCTTTGCAGAAGTCGTAATCGATGTCAGCCTTGCCGTCGGTGACGGAGATAACGCCGTCCGGACAGTAGAGGTAGCACTGCTGACAGCCGATACATCGCTGGCTGTCGATAACAGGGCGGATACTTCTCCAGCCGCTGTTAACTGACACGAGGTAGCCAGCCTCGAAGGAGGTATTCACCGGCACCTCAGAGATACCGAAGGCTCTCTTTTCTCTCAGTGAAGGTCTCATACAGACACCTCCTCAGCAGCCTTGCGGAGAGCATTGATATTGCGCTCCTGAATTTTGGCGGGCATATAGTTCCTGATAGCCTCTGCAGCATCATCAACAGAAACAATACCGGTTGAACCGGCGATAATGCCGAGCATAACGGTATTGACCGTAGGTAATCTGAATTCCTCTGCAATTTTCTGAGCGTCAACGGTTTGAGCGCCGCTAATGGGAGATCTTGAATTGACGATCAGTCTTCCGTTTTCCTTGATAAGTCCTGCAAGCTCAGGACCGAAGAGCGTATCATCAAGAACAGCGATAACGTCAGCTTTTTCAGTCTGGCTCCTGTCGTTAACGGGAGCATCATCGAGCTTAGTGTAAGCTCTGACGGGAGCGCCTCTTCTTTCCGGTCCGAATGAAGGGAAAGCAAGAGCGTATCTGTCGTCATCGCGGATAGTGAACGCAGCGCCCAGAAGCTTAGCGGCGGTGAAAGCGCCCTGACCGCCTCTTCCGAGCCAGATAATCTCTTTCATTTTAATTCTCCTATCGTTCTGGTATGTTTTAATTATACACCTAATACAGGCATCTGTCCAATACGAAAGGCTTATCGCACATTATAGATTATATCTATAAGTATAATAGGAATAGTTTAGCACATATATGGGACACCCGAAACGTGTCCCATTTTACTTATTCAATACCGAGATATTTTTTTATCTCACGGATATATATATCCGCAAGGTCGCTGAGAATGACATTTTTTAGTGTGACATAGCCTATTTCCATAGCCTCATCGGAATTGCCCGTATCGAAGGGAACAGCGATATAGTCGCTGCCGTTGAGCTCCTCGCAGATGATACCTGAGCAGAGGGTATACCCGTTGAGACCGATCATGAGGTTAAGCATAGTAGCGCGGTCATTGGCTTTTATAATGCGTGGATACTCATTGGTACTGAGTATCTCCTCTGAGAGGTAGAAGGTACTGTTATCGCCCTGCTCGAAGGAAAGGCAGGGATAGTCAGCCAGCTGATCGAAGGAGATGCACTTCTCCCCTGCCAGCGGATGGCCTTTCCAGAGATAGACGAAAGGACTGCACTTAGTGAGCGTATGGAACTGCAGACCATTGGAGCTCAGGAGCTTGGTCAAAGACTTGCGGTTGAAATCATTGAGATAGATGATACCGATCTCACTGCGCATAGTAGCCACATCGCTGATGATCTCAGCGGTCTTGGTCTCTCTGATAGCGAACTCATACTCTTTGGTATCGAAATTCTTGACCATCTCCACGAAAGCCTTTACAGCGAAGGAATAATGCTGAGTTGAAACACCGAATTTCTTTTTGACATTGCCTTTTGACATATATTTTTCAGAAAGAACATCGAACTGACCTACCACCTGTCTTGCATACTGTATGAACTCTGCGCCGTCGTTAGTAAGGGAAACGCCCCTGCCGCTGCGGTTGAAAATCTTGATCCCGATCTCCTTCTCCAGCTCCTGCACAGAGGAAGTAAGTGAAGGCTGGGAAACATAAAGCTGTTCAGCCGCTTTATTCATAGAGCCTGTTTCAGAAATAACAAGCACATATTTCAACTGCTGTAAAGTCATGATAAAACCTCTCAATCAAATAATCCGGTACTGAAATAGCGGTCACCGCGATCGGGAAAAACGGTAACGATATTACCCTTAGCGCCGCTTTCAACGAGTTTAAGGACAGCAGCCATAGCTGCGCCGGAGGAAGAGCCGGCGATAACGCCCTCAGTCGAAGCGAGGCGGCGAACGGTATGGAAAGCCTCCTGGTCGGTCACCTTGATGACCTGATCCACCAGAGACATATCCATAGTATCAGCGATGAAATCGTTGCCGATGCCCTCGATATTGTAGTCGCTGTGATCGCCGCCGCCCATAGTGGAGCCCACGGGGTCGGCGAGAACGCCTTTTACGGACGAGTCATGCTCCTTGATATAGCGGAGGATACCGGTATAGGTACCGCCGCTGCCGGCACCAGCCACAACGTAGTCGATATTGCCGTCCAGAGCCTCAAAGATCTCGCGTCCGGTAGTTTCATAGTGAGCCAGCGGATTGCTCTGGTTTTTGAACTGTTCCAGAGAGACCGCACCGGGGAACTGTTTTTTCAGCTCCTCAGCCTTAGCGACAGCGCCGAGCATACCTTTTTCACGAGGAGTATTGACGACCTCAGCGCCCAGAGCTCTGAGGAGCGCCTGTTTTTCGGCAGAAAACTTAGTGGGGACCACGAAAATGATCCTATAGCCGCGGTTCAGAGCGGCGAAAGCGATACCCAGACCGGTATTTCCGGCAGTAGCCTCGATGATAGTGCCGCCCTTAGTGAGAACGCCGCGATTTTCCGCATCATTAAGCATATACAGACCGGTACGGTCCTTGACGCTGCCGGAAGGGTTATAGAGTTCCAGCTTAGCGAAGACATTCACGCCGGACTTATCGACGATATTACCCAGTCTGACGAGAGGGGTATTGCCGATAAGTGACTGCATAGAATCATAGTACCTCATAATATTATCTCACTTTCTCTCTGATTTTGCAATAGCCTGATCGATGTCAGCCAGAATATCATCAATGAGCTCAATACCGACCGACAGTCTGATAAGTCCATCGGTGATGCCGACTTTTTTTCTTATATCAGCGGGAATAGAGGCATGAGTCATAGTAGATGGGTGGCAAACGAGTGACTCCACACCGCCGAGGCTTTCAGCGAGGGAAACCAGCTGAAGGCTCTCGAAGAAAGTGTGAATATCGTAGTTGTCGTGGAGTTCAAAGGAGATCATAGCGCCGCCGTTTTTAGCCTGTTTCTTATTGATCTCAAAGCCCTGACTGTTTTCCAGTCCGGGATAGAATACTTTTTTTACAGCCTTATGTGAGCTGAGGAACTGAGCAGCTTTTTCGGCGTTAAAAACATGGCGGTCCATTCTTACAGCGAGTGTCTTGATACCGCGGATAAGGAGGAAAGAATCGAAGGGACCGAGAACACCGCCGGTGGAGTTCTGGATAAAGGCGATCTTATCGGCAAGGTCCTTTGTGCTTACGACCACGAGACCGGAGACCACATCACTGTGACCGCCGAGGTACTTGGTAGCGCTGTGGACAACAATATCAGCACCGAGGGAAAGCGGCTTCTGGAGGTACGGGGTCATGAAGGTATTATCCACGACAACCAGCAGACCGTGTTTATGAGAGACCTCCGCAACAGCGCGAATATCGGTAACAGTCATCAGCGGATTAGCGGGGCTTTCGATAACGACAGCCTTAACGCCATCAGTGATCTGGCTCTCGAAGACAGAAAGGTCAGTAGTATCAGCGATGGTATAGCTGATATTGAAGTGATCGAAAACCTTATCGAGAAGTCTGAAAGTACCGCCGTAGACGTTGCTTGAGATAAGGACGCGGTCGCCGCTGTGGAGGAGACTTAGCACAGCAGTCATAGCCGCCATACCTGAGCCGAAAGCGAAGCCTGCAACACCGCCCTCAAGGTCGGCGATAAGAGCTTCAAGAGCCTCACGGGTGGGATTGCCTGTACGTGAGTACTCATAGCCTCGCATTTTACCGAGACCGTCCTGTTTATAGGTAGAAGTCTGGTAAATAGGGATATTGACAGCGCCGGTACGCTCATCAACTGAGATACCGCCGTGAATGAGTAAAGTTTCAGTATTAACAGAATTTTTCATAATAAACACTCCTATTCGTAATCATAGCCTGAGGTAAAGGTAGCAGAGATCAGGCTGACATTTTCAAAAGCTTTCATATTATCGGATCTGCCGGCGAAGTACAGTTCCTGCACTTTATCCGGCGGCATATAGGTATCGATCTGGAAACCCAGAGAATAAAGGGCGCGTGAGACCTCGCCGTAGTCGAAGCCGCCGCGCATGACCTCGCCCAGCTGAGCGGTGATCTGTTCAAGGCGGTAAACTCGCTGAGGGAAATGACCGGACTTAATGGGGTAATCGAAAACAACGACGCTGCCGAGAGCGGAGAGTTCAGCGATCTGAGCGAGGGTATCGGAGAAGACATCGAGTGTAAGGTAGTAAGAGACGCCGAGGATACTGAAGAAGGATTTTTTCTTCGGATCGAAGCCGGCGCTGATAAGTTTTTCAGTCAGGCTGTCCTTTTCAAAATCTACAGGAACGAAGCGTACATTTGAAGGGATATTCCATTCCAGTCCTTCGATTTTTTCCAGCTTATAGCGCTGAGTATCGGGGTGGTCGATCTCGAACACGGTGATATTCCTGTCCGTATTCCTGAAAGAGAAGGTATCGGAACCTGCGCCGCAGATAACGTACTGTACCTCACCGAACTCCTCAGCGAAGGAGATCAGTCTGCTTTCGGAGAAATGGATCCTTGAGAGTGGTATCGGAGCGATATACTCATTGATGATCTGTTCCGTATCCTCTCTGGAGAATTTGTTTCCGGAGAATGAGAATCCCCTGCTTATCATATCGTAGATTTCGTCGTATTCCTCCTTACCCATGAGATCATAGGCAAGGTAATCGTCATAAATTTTCTGCCGTGACCAGTTAGAATGCCATGCCCTTGCGAAGGCACACAGCTTAGCAGTCACACTTTCTCTTTCATCAACCATAGCAACCTCCAAAAAAATAAGCGCGTGACCGCAGATCACGCGCAGAAACAGGCACAAAGCCTGCACAGTAATGCCCGAAATGTTCAGAAAGTGCAACATCGCTGAGCATAAGAACGCGAAAAACGGTCGTAGAAAAAGTTTATGATGCAACAGCAGCAACAACACATAATAAAGAACAGTCTCATGTTCAGCACTCCTTTCGTAATTTCCTGTATTCCTATCGGAACTATATGCATTATACCACCATTTACCTATTTTGTCAATAGGTAAATGGTATATTCAGCAATAGTTACAAATTATTTCAACATACATCAGCACACAGCATCAATACAGCCTTACACCACCGTAAAAAGCAAAGCTCCGCAGCAGTCACAGGACAGTTGCGGAGCATAAACAAGCATAAACAATGAATTATCTCTTCCATCTGAGCAGATGGTTCTGTAGTTTATTAAAGAGGAAGGTAACAGCGATAACGACGAAGCCGATCACCAGAAGACCGGTAATAGTGCGGGTATAATCGCCGAAATCGGAGTAATACTTAACGTAGTAGCCCATACCGTCACGGGCGCCGATCATTTCCGCGGAGGTAAGGAGGATAAATGAAACGCTCAGACCCTGATTGCAGCCGAGGAAAATCTGCTGCAAAGAAGCCGGAAGGATAACAGAGAAGAGCATTCCCGGCTTGCTGACGTTAAGGACCTTAGCGGAGTCGATGATCCTCTTGTCCACACCGAGGACACCGCTCATCGTACCGGCGAACACAGGCCAGAATGTAGCGAGGAAGATAACGAACACAGATACCGATCTGAAAGTCGGCAGCAGGGCGATACCGTAAGGGATATAGACTATAGGCGGTATAGAGCTGAAGAACTTGGTGATATAGGAAGCAGCGCTGCCGATCCTTGCGCTCCAGCCGATAAACAGGCCCAGCGGAACAGCGGCCACAACAGCCAGCAGGAAGCCCTTCACGGTAATACCGATAGAGCTGCGGATATTCGTCCATATCTTGCTTCTGTCCTCAGCGAACTGAGCGATGACCTTACCCGGAGCCGGAAACAGCAGGTCATTGAGAATATTGAACTTTGCAGTAGCCAGCGACCAGATGGTAAGCACCACAAAGATAAAGCCAACAATATCCAGCAGCAGCGAAAGTGATTCTTCCTTTTTAATGAAGAAAGAAGCAGCAACAGTCACGACCTCCAGAGCCACAGCGAAAGCAATAAGTGAGCCGGTAAAAACCTCCTTGACGGACTGATCCGGCAGCAGCTGGACCAGCAGGAGGACAACGAACAGCAGATGAGTGATCCGCAGGAAGCGTTTTTTATAAGTCACAGAACCACCTCATCTCCGCCGATCCTGCCGGCAATATCGTTATAGAGAAGAGAGAGCAGTTTATTTCTGAACTTACCGTACTCATCAGTTTTAACGAGCAGATCTCTTCTGCGCGGACGCTCAAAAGGAACGTTTACGATCTCACTGACCGTACCTGGATGAGCAGTAAGAACAACGATCTTATCTGAGAGGAGGATAGCCTCATCGATGTCATGGGTAACGAAGACAACGGTCTTGCGCGGTTCAGAGCCATCGCCCTCCCAGAGTGAGAGGAGGAGTTCCTGAAGGAGAACGCGGTTTTTAGCATCGATAGCGCTGAAGGGCTCGTCCATGAGTAGGATCTCAGTATCCATAGCGAGGGCGCGGGCGATAGCAGCTCGCTGCTGCATACCGCCGGAGAGCTGAGAAGGGTACTTGCTGCCGAAGCCGTCGAGACCGACTTTATGAAGGAACTCATCAGCAATTTTTAGTCTTTCGCCGCGTTTTATATCATGCCGGACCTGCTTGATACCGAACGCGATATTATTACGTGTAGTCATCCACGGGAACAAAGAATAGTGCTGGAACACAACGCCGCGTTCCGTACCGGTACCGTGGAGTTCCTTGCCGTTTATCTCGACTTTACCGCCGGCAGGGGTATACAGACCCTCAAGAACGCTGAGCAGAGTGGACTTGCCGCAGCCGCTTGCGCCGATGACGCTGACGAACTCGCCGTCCCCCACCCCGAATGACACATCATGCAGAGCATTGAAGCTCTTTTTATTCTCAATGTAATTAACGGTAAGATCTTTAACTTCAATTTTATTCGTAGTCATTGAAATGGTCCTCCAACTCTTTGTAAATATCGTCTGAGTTCTCAGCTAAGATACTTTCGAGGGCATTCTTATAGATGCTGGTATTATAGAGCGGTTCAATATCATAATCCTCGGTATAACCCAGTTCTATAACAGTATCCTTGAAAGCGAGGGTACCTTTTTTATCGGGATCGGGACTTGAAACGCTGTAGCCGCCGTAGACCTCAGTATCGATGAACTCCGTATCAATATCGATGTATTTTTTAACATCGCTGATAGTTTTATCGTGGTCAGTCTGAGTGAAGTGGTAAGCCTTGATGAGGGCGCGCTCGAAAGCCTCATAGGTATTGGGGAGGGATTCAAGAGCATCAGTTCTTGCGACCTGACGGCAGCAAGGCTGATTTTCCAGAGCCTTCTCATGAGCGCAGTAGTAAACGACCTTATAGCCCTGAGACTTAGCGAGGGAAGCGTAGGGAGAATAAACGGAAGCCGCATCTATAGTAGCGTTGGAGAGAGCAGCATAAGCGTCCTTCTGGCTGTCGAAGTAAACGATATTGACCTTATCATCGCCCTCACCGATTTCGATACCGGCATCTCTGAGGAGGATCTGGAGCTCAGCGTCCTGAACGCTGTTCTTAACGGAAGCGACGTTTCTGCCCTTGAGGATCTCCACGCCCAGCTCATCTTTGTCAGCGAATTCCGGCTTGATGACATAGCCGTGACCGTTAGTCATAGCGCCGCCGAAAATGGAGACATCATGACCCTGGCTCTGGAAAGTGATAGTAGGAACTGAGCCGATGAAAGCGACATCAAGCTTACCGGATTCCAGACCGTTCACCAGCTCTGAAGCGGAGGAGAACTGAGTGAGAGTAACATCGAGGCCCTCGTCTTTGAAGTAGCCTTCCTCAGCAGCCACATATGCCAGCAGATGAGCGGTAGTATTAAGGTAGCCAATATCGAGCTTGGATTTCTCCGGAGCGCCGCCCTTATCGCAGCAATCCTCATTCTTATCCTTGCAGCAGTCCTTGACCTCATCGGCGCCGGCGCAGCAATCCGGAACATCGGAAACCGCCTGATCTGTAGCCTCAGAGACCTGAGCAGCCGGAGCAGCTGTATTTGCGTCATTGTTATTATTGAGGGCACCGCAGCCTGTAAGCAGCGATAAAGCTGCAGCAACAGAAATTAACTTTACACTATTTTTCATAAAAAACAACCTTTCAAATATTATTCTTGATTTATTCTCTGCATTATTGCTCCACCAATTAAACTTTGCCAGAAAGGCGAAGTCAGAAAGGAAATATATCAAGGAAGGAAAACGCAGGAATGCTTTCGCAT
>CADBNS010000028.1 GCA_902796065.1 Ruminococcus flavefaciens | reverse complement strand
TAAAAAGAAAAATCCGCTGAGAGAATCAGCGGATAAGTTATGGTTTAATTATTCAATAGTAACAGAAACTTTAAGATCCTTTTTAGCAGCTCCGGCTCTCATGATAGTTCTGAGTGCCTTAGCGATCCTGCCCTGCTTTCCGATAACTCTACCCATATCGTCGGGAGCTACAGAAAGGTGGAACACGATGACGCCCTCCTCATCGGGAGCATCTTCAACGATCTTGATAGCAGATTTATCTTCTACCAGTCCTGCTGCAATTGCATAAAGTAAATCTTTCATAGTCGTCCTCCATAGAGACTTTCCGGGCAGCATCTTCCCCGAACAGGAAAGCAAGCTCAGCTACCGAGCATAGAGCTCAGCAGCGGCAACTTTCGATCCGGAGCGGCTGCTCTTTCTTTTTTTGATTAAAGGATACCTTCCTTCTTGAGGATAACCTTTACAGTGTCTGTAGGCTGAGCACCCTTAGCGATCCATTCCTTAGCCTTCTCAGCATCGATCTTGATAACAGAGGGCTCCTTAGTGGGATCATATAAACCGATCTCCTCAACGAAACGACCATCTCTTGGGTATCTTGCATCAGCAACAACGACACGATAGAAAGGAGCCTTCTTAGCGCCCATTCTTCTGAGTCTGATTTTAACTGCCATTATAATTCACCTCCAATAGTTTAGTATATCAAAGCGGCGGGAGACGTCGCAATGAAAGCGTTACTGCATAGGCGGGAGATTACCGCCGCCCTTACCGGTGAGCTTATCGAAGTTCATACCAGCCAGTTGTTTTCTGGCTTTTCTTAGGTTCATCTTATTATTTTTACCGGTAAACTGTTTCATCATTTTCTGCATACCGTCGAACTGTTTAAGGAGGCGGTTAACGTCCTCGACCTTAGTACCTGAGCCGGCAGCGATACGTTTTTTACGTGAAGGGTTGATAATAGAGGGCTTAGCGCGTTCAGCCTTAGTCATAGAGGTTATCATAGCCTCGATGCGGCCGAGCTGGCTGTCATCAATATCGACGTCCTTGAGTTTATCGCCGACGCCCGGGAGCATACCGATGATAGACTTCATAGAGCCCATTTTCTTGATCTGCTTCATCTGGTCAAGGAGGTCGTCCATATCGAACTTATTCTCCTTGAATTTTTTAGAGAGTTTTTCGGCGTCCTGCTGAGTCATAACGTGCTCAGCCTTTTCGATGAGAGTGAGCACATCGCCCATACCGAGGATACGTGAAGCCATACGCTCGGGGTGGAACTGCTCGAAGTCGTCCAGTTTTTCGCCCATACCGACGAATTTGATGGGCTTACCGGTAACAGAGAGAACGGAGAGAGCCGCACCGCCGCGGGTATCGGAATCCAGCTTAGACATAAGCACGCCGGTGATACCGACAGCATCGTCGAAGGCTTTAGCGACATTAACGGCGTCCTGACCGGTCATAGCGTCAACGACGAGCATGATCTCGTCGGGGTTGGTAAGTTCTTTAATATCGACGAGCTCCTGCATGAGGGCCTCATCGATATGGAGACGGCCGGCGGTATCGATGATGAGAACATCGTGACCGTAGTCCTTAGCGTACTTGAGGGCTTCGCCGGCGATAGTAACGGGGTTTATCTGACCCATTTCAAAGACCTTGACATCGGCCTTCTGACCAACGACCTGGAGCTGATTGATAGCAGCAGGGCGGTAAATATCGCAGGCAGCCAGCAGAGGGCGGTGACCTTCTTTTTTGAGCATTTTAGCCAGTTTAGCGGCGTGGGTAGTTTTACCCGAACCCTGAAGGCCGCACATCATGATGACCGTAGGCGGTTTAGAAGCGAAATTTATGCGGGCGTTCTTATTGCCCATGAGCTCGACGAGCTCCTCGTTAACGATCTTGATGACCTGCTGAGCGGGGGTAAGGCTTGCGAGGACCTCTTCGCCGACGGCTCTTTCAGAGACTTTAGCGACGAAGTCTTTAACGACCTTATAGCTTACATCGGCTTCGAGGAGAGCGAGTTTGACCTCACGCATAGCCTCTTTGACGTCGCCTTCGGTGAGCTTGCCGCGTGATTTGAGTTTTTTGAAGACGTTATTAAGTTTTTCGGAAAGTCCCTCAAAAGCCATGAAGCAGGCCTCCTTATTAAAAGATATAGATTATAGCAGTTCCAGACCCTTAGTGATCTGGGAGTTTATAGCATTTTTAATATCGGGATCTGAGATATTCTCAGCGATTTCGGAAATACGACCGAAGCAGCTGCGCATATTCCTTAATTTTTCGGCGAAGTGGAGCTTATCCTCATAGTCTGAGAGGAGATCCTCAGTGCGTTTGATGAGGCTTCTGACGGCCTGACGGGTGATACCCATAGGTTCGCCGATCTCCGCGAGGGAGAGGTCATCGCAGTAATACAGCTCCATGACATTGCGCTGGTGCTCGGTAAGGAGGTCGCCGTAGCAATCGAGGAGCAAAACGAATTTAAGTTCTTTAGCCATAAAAAACCACCTTGTGGCGGGTGTAATCCAAAAATACTTTACACATTATACACCATAAAAGCGGATTTGTCAAGGGGGTAAAGAGAAAAAAAGCGGAAATTTGGCGGAATGCAAAAAGGAACTGCCGGAGCAGTCCCTTTTTCTGAACCTAATTTTCCCAAAAAAGGCTGTATAGGAGCGGAAAAACCGCGATCCTGCGAAAGGAAGCATCAGAACATGAGAGGGAGCTTATTGATAGCGCCGGTCTCGAGCATCTGAATAGCGAGGGCATCGTAGCCTGTGATACCGTCGCCGGTATTGCAGCAGTCAGCGTTTCTGATGCCGGTGGAATTGAGTGGATATTTAGACTCATTGGCGATAAACTGGAGAACAGCGAGAGCATCGCTGAGTGTAACGCGGCCGTCAACGTTAGCATCGCCGTGGTTGACAGCGGAGTCCGGAGCAGCAGCGGTAGGCTTGACGGGCTGAGCGGAGTCGCTCAGCGGCTCGAATCTGTAGCCGTACTTAGCAGCATAGTTCTGAGCAGAGGAGCCTGCAACACCGCGGAGGACGACAGCAGAACCGTTATTTTTGGGGTCAGGAGAACTGAGTGTATTACGGTCGTCAGTGATATTGCAGTTCTGGCTCATAATGATGACAGACCTGAGGGAAGGGCAGCTCTGGAAAGCGCCTCTGCCGATGAAATTGACGCTTGTAGGGATAACAATATCGGTGAGGAGGTCGCAGTTTTCAAAAGCGCACTCTCCGATAGTCTGGAGCTTATTGGAGAGAACGATACTTGTCATACCGCGGCATGAGCGGAAGGCTCTGTCGGCGATATTAGTGATGGTATCGGGCATAGTGACCTTCTGAATATCGTGGCAGCTTGCGAAAGCCTGGCTGCTGATCTCGGTAAACACCTTACCGTTTTTGGGGTCCTCATTGACGATAACGACATTGGTGAATTTCTGCTGGAAGAAAGAGAAAGAGACGAAAGACGGAATGGAGCCGCTGCCGAACAATTCGAGGGTACCGTCGGAGTAGAGGAAGCCGGTGCAGTTCTGATTCAGCTGTTGTTTAGTGACAGCCTTGCTGTGGTCGAAAGCGGACTGACCGGAAGTTGCAGCAGTTGTGGCGGTAGTCGCCGCAGTTTTCTTTGTTGTAGCCACAGTAGTTCTGGTAGTAGTGGCTTTAGTGGTAGCTTTGGTAGTAGCCGGAGGGGTAATGGTCTTATAGTTTTTGTGGTTATCCTTAGCGAACTCCTCAGCCTGAGAGCCTGCGGGACAGTAAATAGTGGCATTGCCGGTAGTATTGCCATCGCCGTAGATCCTGCAATCCATATTATAAATGTACAGTTCGGAGACAGGGCAGCTGATGAAAGCATTTCTGCCGATAGTCAGCAGCGAGACCGGAAGTTTGACGCTATGGAGGGAAGAGCAGTTCTGGAAAGCGGAGGTACCGATAGCGGTAACACCTTCCGGGATAGAGATCTCATTGAGGTTTGAGCAGCTTGAGAACAAGCAGGCACCGATGGAAGTGATGCTGCCGGAGAAAGAGACTCTGCGAACGGAGGCAGCCTGTTTGAACCAAGGGACATAGGAGTCCAGGGCATAGTTCCAGATGGGACCCGAACCGCTGAAAGAGAGGGTACCGTCAGCCGAGAGGGACCATGAAACGTTGTCGCCGCAGTTACCGGAAGAGGCAGAAGCGGATTTTTCGGACTCGATGATAGTGATTTCGCTTGAAAAGGCTGCGGAAGCGTCAGTCATGGGGACGGCAGCGAAAGCAGCACAAATGATAAACGCCAGAACACGTTTCAGCATAAAAAAGCTCCTTACATAAAGAATTGCGAACACTTAACCTATTATTAATATTATACAGCCTGTTATATAAATAGTCAATGACTTGTAGAAAATATTTAGAAAAATCAGCAAATTTTATCTGAAATACACATTTTTCCGCTATCTCTTTTGGGGATTATTTTTTCACTGTTGGCTAATTAATAAAAAATACATAAATATTTTGTGAAGAAATCACATTTTTGAACAAAGAGAAAATGACTACAAAGCGTAGTAAGGTAAAAGGATAAAAAAAGGGACCGCCGAAGCGGTCCTGTGAGGTAATGTGAGATTATTTCTTGTAAGGCAGTTTATCGATAGCGCCGAAGTATAACCACTGGATAGCGGAAGCATCGTTGCCGGTGATACCATCGCCGGGGTTATAGCAGTCAGCATTTTTCTTGGCAGCCTCAGAGAGACCGTACTTTTCCTCGTTAGCGATATACTGAGAAACAGTGAGGGCATCTGAGAGAGTTACCTTGCCATCGAGGTTAGCATCGCCGTAAACGAGGTCAGCCGGCTTGTCAAGCAGCTCGAAGCGGTAGCCATGCTTCATAGCGTACTGGTGAGCTGTGGAGTTAGCATAGCACTTAATAAGAGTACCGTAGCTGGATTTGCTTGCCGGAACAGAATTGTACAAAAATTAAATTTACGCTTGCAATATCGGGGAGAATGTAGTATAATAGTAAAGATAATATAATCGGGAGGTATGCCCTTCCGTGGAAAAAGGAGGAACAACATTGGCTAATACAAAAGCCGTCAGCAAGAAACCGGCGAGTGCACTGAAAGCACCGGCATACAGGAGCACCTATGTAAAGAATCGACCGCTGTATCTGATAGCAGCGTTTCTGATACCGGCCCTGCTGACATTCATAGCTTACGCCCTGTTCGGAGTATATCCGTTCAACGGGCGCTCGGTACTGACCCTTGACCTGAACGGCCAGTATGTATACTATTTTGAGGCGATACGTGATGCCTTCTGGACGGACAAGAGTGCGCTTTACAGCTGGCAGAGGAACTTATCGGGAGGATTCCAGGGAGTTATCGGATACTATCTGGCGAGTCCGTTCACATTTATAGTGATACTGCTGCCGAAGAAGTTCATACTTGAGAGTCTGATGATAATGCAGCTATGCAAGGTAGGAGCAGCCGGATCGGCATTCTGTTATTATGTACAGAAGTCGAAGAGGGTAGCGCCGCTGCAGTCTGTGATATTCTCGACGATGTACGCGCTCATGGCGTATGTAGTGATACAGATGATCGACCCGATGTGGCTGGACGGACCGATATTTCTGCCGCTGATAATACTTGGCGTAGAGTATCTGATAGACGACGGCAGGAAGGTGAACTACATAATACCGCTTGCGATAATGTTCATAGCCAACTTCTACATAGGCTTCATGATAGCGATATTTGTAGCGATATACTTTGTATACTATCTGTTTTTCGGAACAGAGCGCAAGATGAAGCCGATGGATTACGTAAAGACCATTGCACTGATGGGACTTGCAACAGCAGTAGTACTGATGTGCAGTTACATCATGATCGTACCGGTATACAACGCCCTTGCGCTTGGAAAGTTTGATTTCTCACAGCCGGACTACAGTTTCCGGACGATGTTCAATCCCATAGAGCTTGTACCGACGCTTCTGCCGGACCAGTACTACTCAGTAAACGTAGACGAAGGCACAAGGTTATACGGAAGGCCGGAGATATACTGCGGAGTACTTTCAGCAGTACTTGTACCGTTCTATTATATAAACAAGAATATCAAGATAAACAGGAAGATAGGCTATTCACTGATGCTGTTCGTAATGTTTTTCAGTATGTACATCAAGCCTGTCAACATGATGTGGCACGGCGGACAGGATCCTAACTGGCTGCCGTACAGATACTCATTCCTGGTATCGTTCATACTGGTATCCATGGCAGCCGAGGCATTTGCTAAGCTGGAGGGATACGAGATAACGGTGAAGCCTTTTGCGGGAACATTCATAGCCACAGCGGTTCTTATATTCCTGTTTGAGGCGAAGATGCCGAGCTTCAACTACAATGAAGAGAAGTACAAATACGTAGCCAAGTTCCCATACACAACAAACGAGACCTATGACGGAGAGAGCTTCAAGCATCTGTGGCTTGGAACACTTGCATTCGGACTTATCCTTGCCGGAGTATATCTCACACTGGTATACATATATACAAGCGTGAAGAAAAAGAAGGCAAAGACGGTGATAAGCCTCATAGTAGCAGCGATCGTGATATTCGAGACAGGCTACAACACATATGATACCATATGGAAGATACACAAGGAGGTATACTACTCCGACCACGATACCTTTGACGTAATAAAGGACGCACCGGCGCTTGTGGACGAGCTTGCGGCATATGACGGCGGACTTTACCGTTCAGAGAAGACCTTTTTCAGGAGTGTAAACGACAATCAGGCGTGGGGACTCAAGGGCATATCGCATTCAAGCTCAGTAATGAATGCGCGAATCCTGAGCTTCATAGAGACACTTGGATTCACAACGAAGTCATACGAGACGAGATATGACGGAAACACACCTGTAGCGGATTCACTTCTTGGCATCAAGTATGTATTTGACGATCCGGCGAAGCATGATTCCGGCAACGGCAAGTCACTGCTGAGCCCGACATACAACAAGATATACTCATCGACCTACACCAACGACAGCAGTGAGCGTGTACCGATAGATGTATACGAGAATCCCGATGCACTGCCAATAGGCTTTGCAGCGAGCACAGACATAACAAGGCTGAGTTATCTTGGAAACGATAATCCGTTCAACAGCATGAACAACTTCCTCAGCTCAATGACAGGAAACACACCTGACTATTCCGGAGCACTTGAACCCCGTCAGTACTTCAAGCGCATAGCGGAGCCGCAGGTAGACCTGAACGAGTGCTGGGAGTCTGATTATAATGGACAGCACTGCTACAATGCGAATGCAGAGGCAGTAGACCCGACAGTAAGGATACACATAACAGCAGAGAGCGAAGATCCGCTGTATATGTTCCTGAAGTCAGACAATCCGAAGAAGTGCAATATGTGGGTATCCACCACAAAGAACGAAGAGACCGGAGAGTTTGAGAACTTCACGGGTTATGGACAGTACTACGACGGATATGATTACAGCATAGTAAATCTTGGCACATTCAAGCCGGGCACAGAGATAGAGGTAAGACTTACGATCCTCCAGCAGGACAGAACAGGAGCCAACGAGTACATCATGGTAAAGGACTTCCAGTTCTACCACCTCAACTACGACCTGTTCCACGGCGATGTACAGGCATTGAAGGAGTCACCGTGGAATATAGACACAGCCAAGAGCAACGACAGGTATCTTGAAGGCGACATAGACATCAAGGAAGGCCAGCTGATGTACACATCTATCCCCTACGAGCCGGGCTGGACCATAAAGGTAGACGGCAAGACTGTAGGAGAGCTGTTCTCTGATTCGACGATGGATAACGGAACGAGCCTGATGGTAAACGACACCGGACTCGGCGCAGATGCATTGGGCGAGGTAGTAATACTGAACGCAATGATCGGACTGAGACTGCCTGCCGGACACCACACAGTATCGATGAAGTACACACCGCCCGGATTCAACGCAGGCTTAATGCTTCTTGTGATTGGACTTGCAATAGTAGTACTTTTCTGGATGTATGACAACAAGCACAACGCAGTCATAGCGGCAGAGAAGGCAGCAGCAGAGCGCAGGAAGAAGGGACTTCCGGAGCCTGTGGAGGAATCACAGAAGACAGCCGGAGAGATCATCAGGGAGAAGTCAGCGAAGAAGGCGAAGAAAGCGAAAGCTGAGGAGCCTGAAGAAGTTGACGAAAGCCATGATGAAGCGGAGTATGCCGAAGAGGAAGCAGAGAATGCTGACGATGAAGCCGATGACGGCGAAGAGGAAGACACAACTGAAAAGGACGGTATCCTTGACGACGTACAGGCAGCACTTGATGCAAGGGCAAATGAGCTTGCAGAGAGAGCCAGCGCATTCCTTGACAAGGCAGAAGCTGAGATGAAGGAAGCCGGAGCGGAAGCAGCTGAGGCCGCAGAGGACGCAGCTGAAGAAGTGAAGAAAGCGGCTGTGCAGACAGTGAGCAAAAAGAAGAAAAAGAAGAAATAAAAAAACAGCGGCGGACTTGAAAAGGTCCGCCGTTTTCATATCGGCAGCAATTTGCGCGGAGCCGATGCCCGTGCAGTATTTGTATAATCTGCCACAAAAACGGAGCCATGACACGCTGACGAGTCTGCTGCTGATAAAGACATAATGGGGCAAACGACTCGTATCATGCGCAGAATAGACAAAAAAACGGAAAGGCTTCGTACAATATGCCTATGACATTTTGACGAAAAAAGTGGTATAATAATAATATCAACGTGTAGTCACAGAGATGTAAATCCAGTTGAGTGACTGCACGATTTTTTTAGGGAGGTATTGTAAAATGTATAACATTAATGATGCCGTAATGTATTCCACATACGGAGTGTGTCGGATCAAGTCCATAGAGAAGCGCGATTTCAGTGGAGAGGACGTAGAGTACTATGTACTTCAGCCGGTAGGAGATGACAGGAATACCTTCTATGTACCCACAGGAGACAGTCCGATGAAGGATAAGATGCGCAGGGTCTACACCCGTGAAGAGGTGGAGGAGCTGATAGGCGTAATGCCGGACGAGGGGTCGATATGGATAGAAAACGACATACAGCGCAAGGAGGAGTACCGGAGGATACTTGATGCCGGAGACCGCCGTGAGCTGGTGAAGCTGATAAAGACGCTGTACATCCGTCGTCAGGAGCTGCTTGAGAAGCACAAGAAGCTGCATTCAACGGACGAGCGTTTTCTGAGAGATGCAGAGAATATGCTGTATGATGAATTTGCGTATGCGCTGGGAATACCGAAAGAAGAGGTATTACCGTACATAAAAGCACATCTTTCATAGAAATGGTCAGATAAGGAGAAATAATCCTTGACAAAAGAAAGAATATGTGGTATAGTAGCAATATAGAGTTGAAAAGCAATGATGAGGAAGGCACTTCCCGCCAAGCCGTTTTCAGAGAGCTGCCATAAGGTGCGAGGCAGCAGCGGAGAGGGTCGATGCACACCGCCTCTGAGCGCGTCCAATAAACGCCGGGAGCTCCCGTTAGCGAGCACTTGAGATACGGAGTGTAGAATGTTCCGTGTGAATCAGGGTGGAACCACGATAATAAGTCGTCCCTTGTGTCTGGAAGCAGACATGAGGGGCGTTTTTGCTTTCTCTGAATAAAGTGTAAAAGAGGTGATAAGATGGACCAGATACGCTATAATGAACGTGAAGAAGCATTTGAGATAACGTACAAGCTCTGGGAAAAGGACATGACAGTGCGTTTTTACGTAGAGGAGCAGAAGACTATCATAGACAATATCAGTGAGATAGCGAAGAAGCTCGACAAGGTTAACAACGGCAGGAAGCAGATAGCAGAAGCGATCGCAAGCGGAGGCTATTACAGGGGCTTTGCGGAGACACTTGCAGAGAATATGCAGATGGATTCGGTGTACGTAGACATTGATGATGACGGCGTTGTGGTCTGCTTCACCGTAGAGGGTACAGACGGCTGTCTTGCCCCGATAGCAGTAGAATACGGCTTTGAAGACATGACAGAGGTAGTCGGCTGGGCATAAGAGCCGGAAACACCGTAAGCGTCTGTACCCGTAACAAACGGCGAACAGCTGAGAACCATAAATAAAACTGATCGAAGGAGAGAAAAATCATGATAAAACTGACATTAAAGGACGGAAGTATCCGTGAGATAGAGTCTGCAACAGCAGCAAGCGAGATAATCAAGGGCATAGGAATGGGACTTTACAAGGCAGCCTGCTGCGTAAAGATAAACGGAGAGGTAAAGGATCTCCGCACAGTGATAGACAGCGACTGCCAGTTCGAGGTATGTACATTTGACGACATTGACGGCAAGAAGACATTCTGGCACACAGGCTCACACATACTTGCACAGGCAGTAAAGAGACTGTATCCCGAAGTAAAGCTGGCGATCGGTCCTGCAATAGACAACGGATTCTACTATGATTTTGACGTAGAGAAGCCATTTACACAGGAAGAGCTGGACAATATCGAAGCAGAGATGAAGAAGATAGTGAAGGAGAACATAGCTATCGAGCAGTTTGAGCTTCCGCCGGCAGAGGCAGTAGCAAAGCTGCGTGAGATGGAGGAGCCGTACAAGGTAGAGCTTTGTGAGGAGCACGTAGACAAGGGCGAGCCTATCTCATTCTACAAGCAGGGCGAGTTCACAGATCTCTGCGCAGGACCTCACCTCATGAGCACAGGCTCAGTAAAGGCATTCAAGCTGCTTTCATGCACAGGAGCATACTGGAGGGGCAGCGAGAAGAACAAGATGCTGTCGAGAGTATACGCAGTAGCATATCCGAAGGCAGCAGACCTTGAGGCAGACATAAAGCAGCGTGAAGAGGCAAAGCTCCGCGACCACAACAAGCTGGGCAGAGAGCTGGAGATATTCACAACAGTAGACTATATCGGACAGGGACTCCCGATCATACTTCCGAAGGGAGCAAAGATAATCCAGACACTTCAGAGATTTGTAGAGGACGAAGAGGAGAAGCGCGGCTATCTTCTTACAAAGACACCATATATGTCCAAGAACGACCTGTACAAGATCTCCGGACACTGGGATCATTACCGTGACAGTATGTTCATACTTGGTGATCCTGACGATGATTCCAAGGAGTGCCTTGCACTGAGACCGATGACTTGTCCGTTCCAGTATCAGGTATTCCTGAACAGACAGCGTTCCTACCGTGATCTTCCGATGCGACTGGGCGAGACATCAACGCTGTTCCGAAAGGAAGATTCCGGAGAGATGCACGGACTTATCCGTCTGCGTCAGTTCACGATCTCAGAGGGACACCTTATCATTCGTCCTGACCAGCTGGAAGAGGAGTTCAAGGGCTGTCTTGAGCTTGCGAAGTTCATGCTTGAGACAGTAGGACTTGCAGAGGACGTATCCTACAGATTCTCACAGTGGGATCCTGCTAACCCGAACAACAAGTATGAGGGAACACCTGAGCAGTGGGAGAAGGCACAGACAGCAATGGGCAATATCCTTGACCACTTAGGCGTAAAGTACACAATAGGAATTGACGAAGCCGCATTCTACGGACCTAAGCTGGACATACAGATAAAGAATGTATTCGGCAAGGAAGATACACTTATCACGATACAGATAGATATGCTTATTGCGCAGAGATTCGGCATGGAGTACGTAGATGTAGACGGAACAAAGAAGAATCCTTACATTATCCACAGAACATCGATCGGCTGTTATGAGAGAACACTTGCGCTGCTGATAGAGAAGTATGCAGGCGCATTCCCGCTGTGGCTTGCACCTGAGCAGGTACGAATAATCCCTGTAGCAGACCGTCACCTTGACTACAGCCGTGAGGTACTTGCATCACTGAAAGCAGCAGGCATCAGAGCGAGCATAGATGACAGAGCAGAGAAGGTCGGCTGGAAGGTAAGAAATGCAAGAGTAGAGAAGCTGCCTATCTGGGTAACTATCGGCGACAAGGAAGTAGAGAACGGAACAGTATCTGTAAGCTCACGCCGTGAGGGAGACCTTGGAGCGATGACAAAGGCAGATCTTATCGTAAAGCTTGTAGACGACATAGCAAAGAAAGTAAGATAAGATAGTATTGAATAATTAATAAGCCGCAGCCGGCTGACGCAGGTCAGCTGAGCTGTGGTTTTTTTCTGGAATACCGCCGATTTTCAGCAATAGTACTTAATTCTGCGCAATATGTTATGTAAAGTTTGTTTAGTAAGTATCTTGAACTTAATAACAAAATCGTGTATGATAATAACTGTGTATGAAAAAATGGACGGAAAAAGCCGGTATACCGCGCTTTTGCGAAGAAAGAGGAATGTTTTCATGAAGAGAATAATACCATTTATATTAGCAGCCGCAGTAGTATGCGGAGCATTCGTATCATGCGGAGGCTCAAAGAAGAAGGCAAGCACACCGACCTCAGAGGCGGTAACAGCTGAGTCAGAGGTACAGGACAAACACGCCGGAGTAGACATAGATTTTGAAGATACGAAGGCAGCGGAGTCCGGTGATGCATATCTGGCGATAGTCAACAGTGACTGGAAGGTGCAGTACTGGGGCGATGCAGAGGACGTACTGGCATACAATGCCGGAGTAACGCACATCAACGGCAACGGAGACTATACCGTAAGCGTAACAGCGGACACAAAGGGATTCCGCTATGACACCACAGGCAACGCAGAGGGAGAGAACGTACCCTCAGGACTTGCATTCATGAGTGTGATGATAAACGACGGAGAGACGCTGTATCCGAACGCGGTAATAACAGTAAATTCGATCAAGGTAGACGGTAAGGAGATAGCAATGACCTCCAAGCCGTACACATCATCGGACGATGGCAAGGAGACAAGAGCGAACCTTTACAATGAGTGGGTATCCAAGCCGTCAGAGGACGCAAGATCCACACAGGGAGCGCTCTACAACGGTGGAGAGCCGGCAGATTTCTGCGGAGACTACTCAGCGACAGTAGTAAATGCAGAAGATTTTGCAAGCTGGAGCAACGTAGAGGTAAACTTCACGGTATCCGGAATATAAAAGTAAGACCGCAGACGATAAGTCTGCGGTCTTTTGTTATATATGAAGTTCAGGTTTGTTTATGCTGAGCGATCATCATGCGAATGGACTGATAGAGGTAAGGTTTGAGGGTCTCGATGCTGCACGGGTCGCTGTAGAGGATAGCGGAGTAGCAGGTAGATGAGACGAGCTCGATTATCATATACAGCATGATCTCGGGATCTTTGAGTCCATATGGAGCGTCCTTGAGCATAGAGTTATAGACATCGTAGAAATTAACATCATCATCGGAGACAGGGGCAGTAAGAGCCGACTTGAAGACGCCCCAGCTGAGGTTTTTGGAGATGAAGGTCAGCAGGGATTGATTCTGATTTAGCTGATCGATGATATTATCGATTATTCTGATGAGTTTATCCTCGAAGCTGAGGGAGTCGAGGACGGGGCTGAGCTCATCGAGGGCGCTGCGGAACAGCTGACTTGACTTATGAGCGATAAGTCTGTTGCGTATATCGTATTTATCTTTAAAGTAGAGGTAGAAAGTGCCTTTAGCCACACCGGCTTTACCGACAATATCGGAGATAGAGGTTTTGCTGAAGCCTTTGGTGGTAAAGAACTCGAAAGCGGTCTTGAGGAGAGAGGACTCCTTCTGCTGCTTATTCACATCGACCTTACCCATAATATCACTCCTTTGGGTAACTGAAACCATGTCAGTAAGACAAGGTAAACAGAGTTTGCTTTATATTATTATACTTCATAACTTGGTAAGTGTCAAGTTTGTTAAAATGACTACGAGTCACAAAAAACGGGAAGCAAAATTGTGCACCCGAACGAAAATGTGACTCAGGGTCATTTTTATTCGATACAGATATTGACTATCGGTCATTTTTGTAATATACTAACAGATAAGGAATGAAAGATTCCATGCGCAGCGGCGGTGTTACCGCAGAACTCCTTCTATATCCATAAATGCAGGTGTGCTTCATACATAAGCTGCGGAGCACAGCCGCGGAGCGCAGAATAAGTAACGAAAGGATGGGACATATGCTTAAATTCGGAGAATTTATTGCAAAGCACAGGGCATTGATACTGATAGTCGGCGTACTGCTGCTGATACCGTCAGCGATAGGCTATGTGAACACGAGGGTAAATTATGATATACTATCCTATCTGCCGAAGGATATAGCGACGATGAAGGGACAGGACATACTGAAAGAGGAGTTCGGACAAGGCGGTTTTTCCTTTGTGATGGTAGAGGGAATGAGTGAGAAGGAGGTCGCAGAGACGGCAGACAAGCTGGCGGCAGTAGACCACGTATCGGACGTAGTATGCTACGAGAAGCTAACGGACCTGAACATACCGAAGGAGGTACTTCCGGACAAGGTATATGATTTTTTCAACAAAGACGACACTACGCTCATGGCGGTATTTTTTGACGACACCACCTCAGCAGATACAACACTTGAAGCGATAGATGAGATGCGCCGCATAACCGGTAAGCAGTGCTTTATCAGCGGAATGTCAGCGATAACCGATGATATGAAGCATCTGTCGGACAGTGAGTCGGTGATATACGCAGTCATAGCGGTAATACTGACGAGCATCGTGCTTGTACTTGCGATGGATTCCTTCCTGATACCGGTATTTTTCATGCTCAGCATAGGCATGGCGATAGTATGGAATCTTGGAAGCAATTTTGTAATGGGAGAAATATCGTTCATCACACAGGCATTGGCGCTGGTATTGCAGCTTGGCGTAACGATGGACTATTCGATATTCCTGTGGCACAGCTACAAGGAGCAGCAGGAGAACTACACAGACCGCAGAGAAGCGATGGCACACGCAATAGCGCAGACGATCACATCGGTAGTCAGCAGTTCATTCACCACAGTAGCGGGATTTCTGGCGATGTGTTTCATGACATTCACACTGGGATTTGATCTTGGAATAGTAATGGCGAAGGGCGTAATATGTGGAGTTATCGCGTGTGTAACGGTACTTCCGGCGATGATACTGATATTTGACGGAGCGATCAGGCGCACATCGCACCGTGATCTGCTGCCGGACTTCACAAAGACGGCATCATTCATAGTAAAACACGCCGGAGTATTCATCACCGCGGCAATGGTACTGCTGATACCGGCGGTATACGGCTATAACCACTACAGCGTATACTACAAGCTGGACAGCACACTTCCGACCGACCTTGAAAGCGTCATAGCCAACACGAAGCTGGCGGAGGAGTACAACATGAACAGCACCCACATACTGATGGTAGATTCAAAGATGGACAGCCGAACAGCGAATGCGATGCTGAAGGAGCTGAAAGAAGTAGACGGAGTGCAGTTCACAATTGGCTTCAATTCGCTGGTGGGACCGGCGATACCGGAGGAAGTGGTACCTGACACAGTGAAGGAAGTGCTGAAAGGAGACGAATGGCAGCTCATGCTGATCGGCTCGGAGTACGAGGTAGCGTCAGACGCAGTAAACGAGCAGGTACGGGAGCTTGACCGCATAGTCAAGAAGTACGATGCAAATGGAATGCTGATAGGTGAAGCGCCGGCGACGAAGGACCTGATAGAGATAACCAATCATGATTTCAAGGTAGTAAGCCTGTTATCCATAGCAGCGATATTCCTCATCATAGCCGTAACCTTCAAGTCGGTGACATTACCGGTGATATTGGTAGCGGTGATAGAGCTGGCGATAATGATAAATCTTGGCATATCCTATTATACAGACACGCAGCTTCCGTTCATAGCATCGGTGGTAATAGGAACTATACAGCTTGGCGCGACGGTAGACTACGCGATACTGATGACCACGCGCTACAGAGCAGAGAGGGCATCAGGGAAGGATAAGTATGAGGCAGTAAGCATAGCACTTGGAACATCGATAAAGTCGGTATTCACATCGGCGCTGGGATTTTTCGCAGCGACAGTAGGCGTAGCGGTATATTCCGAGATAGGAATGATCTCATCGCTTTGCGTGCTGCTCAGCCGTGGAGCGCTCATATCGATGGTGATAGTAATAGGAGTACTGCCGTCGATGTTCATGTTATTTGACGGACTGATATGCAGGACGAGCGCAGGCTTCGGCGGCAATAGCGGAGCAAAGAGCGGACGTCAGAGAATCGGATATGTACACTGATAAGGATGAAAGGAGTAACAGTTATGAAAAACTATAAAAGAGTGATAGCCGGAGCGATGGCAATAGCGGTATCCGCTGCAGCAACGGGTTCAATAGCATATGCAAAGAGCGGCAGGGACAAGGCAGTACCGGCAGAGACAGAGGAGAAGCAGGAAGCAGAGAGCGGCACACGGGAGTCCGCAGGAAAAAGCGCATACAAGGACGAGACAGTATACGTACTCTGCAACAATGATTCCACGATAAAGAACGTAGTGGTAAGTGACTGGCTGAAAAACGCACCTGCGGTAAACAGTCTGAAGGACGTTTCCACGCTGGCGGACATAGTGAACGTAAAGGGAGACGAAGCCTTTACGAAGAGCGGAGAGAATATAGACTGGGCAGCAATGGG